>JALQTG010000207.1 GCA_023264075.1 Crocinitomicaceae bacterium | reverse complement strand
CTGGAAATAAAAATTAAAGAAGCTCTTGCTTCGGATGTTAAGCAAGGGTAACCTGCATATCGTTTATTGCAACAAAGGATGGGAGTAATCTCATCCTTTTTTTAGTCGTAGCAATTCTTCCGAAATTTATATTTTATTATTAAGTTTGTTTTTGGATGAAGTTTCAACTTGCTTTTTTCGCACTACTACAACTGGTTAATTCTTGTTTTTTCGCACAAGAATTCGAACGAGTAATTTCTGACAGAGCTTCAGATTGCGATGGAGCAATGACAATTATTCAACCAGGTAGTTTTGAATTAGAATTCACCGGAAAAACTGGTTTATACTTCGATTTATCCGCTTATTCGAGTCTAGAAGGAACTCCTGAAAACAATTCTTTATGGGCCGAATTTGTTGCCCCATTTGACGGTGAATTATCACTCAATGCATTTTGCGATGAAGAGTTAATAGAAATCATTGTTTTTGCACCTTCCTCCGGAGATGCATGTACAGATATTTACAAAGGCATCTTGGAGATTCAACGAGTTATTAAATTCAACCTTCGTGATACGGTAGGCCTTTCGAAAAATCCAAAACGTGGATTTTTACAGTCACTTCATTTAAACAAAGACGAACAAGTTTATATCTATTTCAATGTACATTCGCCAAAAAGGAAAAAACTACAACTTGGCATAAACTACGAATCAGATTCAATTGAAGAGGTTGCATTATCCTTAAAAAAAACACGAGATTTTCACTATGATGCATCACTAAATACTATTTCCATCCTCCTTCAAGATGCTGAAACAGGATTACCGGTCGAAGGGCAAGTTTACTTGAACGATGGAAAAAAGCTTAATGCAATGTATCGTGGTACTGATTTTATCTTTGATATTTATCGAGATACTAAACTTGAGATTAGTGTAGATGTACAAGGATATTTTTTTTATGACCGAACTGAATCAATAAAAAAAGGCCAAGACTATGAATTAATTATTTGGTTAGAGCCCATATCAAAGGGTAAACAAATTGAAATTCCTGGTATCGAATTTATACAAGGGACTAGTATATTATCCCCAGCAACGGAAGATGTTTTGAGGCGTTTACGTGACTTTCTCCTGCTAAACTCAAGTGTTCAAATAGAAATACAAGGGCATGTCCATTCTACAGGAGAAGGTTCATTAATGGGAAAGAAAATGTCATATGATCGAGCAAAAAGAGTAATGAACTACTTGATAGATAGCGGTATTGATAAAGATAGAATGACTGCCGTTGGATATGGCAACGAATTTATGAAATATCCTGAACCTAAATTCGCTAATGAGGAGCAAGCCAACCGAAGAGTGGAAATTAAAATCCTCTAATTTCTAAGTTGAGCAGCTTTACGTGCTTTCTCAACACGTCTGCTTACCATTATCCCTAATTCATACAATAAGATAATCGGAATAGAAACAATAATCTGACTAATAAAATCGGGAGGAGTAATTAATGCAGAGAGAATCAACACACCCACAATAGAATGTTTACGATACTTGATTAAAAATTCCGGTGTAACAATTCCAATTTTTGACAAGATATAAATCACAATTGGGAGTAAAAACAATAATCCTGTAAAGATAACACTGCTAATAATGAGGGACATGAAAGACCCAATCATCCATATATTCTGAAAATCAGGGGAAAGTGTGAAATAACCAAAAAACTGGATACATAACGGTGCAACTATGATGTAACCGAAAACTACTCCGAACAGGAATAAAACAGTTACATAAAAAGTTATTCCTTTTACAACCTGTTTTTCGGATTCACGGAGACCAGGCTTAACGAAGCTCCACAATTGATAAAACACATAAGGAAAAGCTAAAATAAAACCTCCGACCAAACAGACTAAGAGCGCATATGTAAATTGAGAACCTACTTTGTTCGACTGGAATTCTACGGGAATTTCATCTGTACAAATCCCGAAATAATCACACATAAACTGATAGGTAATGAAATCGGTTTTGGTCATAGAAATGAATACGTTTTCTATCACCCATTCCTTTACAAACCACATTCCCACCGCTAATACAACAATAGCAATAACAGAACGGACAATCCTCCACCTCAACTCCTCAAGGTGTTGTAAAAATGACATTTCTTGTTCTTCTGAATCACTCATAGCCTCAGCAAAGTTAACGTAAAAATCATTACCTTGTCCTAAATTCAGAGATATGCTCTACCGAATATTAAAGTTTTTTATTGGTATTGGAATATGGTTGTATTATCGTGAAATACGCGTCAAGAATAGTGAAAAACTACCTCAAAGCGGTCCCCTCATCATCATCGCAAATCACCCTAATACATTAATGGATGCATGGGTAATTGGTATGATTTGTAAGCAGCCAATATATTACATGGCAAAGGCGACACTGTTCAATTCTAAATTTAAACTTAAGCTGCTCAAGAGCTTAAATATGGTCCCAATTAACCGCCAAGGAGAAGGTAAAGTGGAAGGCGTAAGCAACGAAGACTCCTTCAGCGAGTGTTATAAAATTCTGAATGAAGGGAAAACACTCGTTATTTTTCCAGAGGGAACGAGCTATAAAGAGCGCGTTCTACGCAAATTAAAATCGGGAACAGCCCGTATTGCCTTAGAAACAGAACATCGTAAAGCTGGAAAACTAGGCCTTCAAGTAGTTGCAGTAGGGTTAAACTACTCACAATCTGAAAAATTTAGAAGCACCATTCTTATTGATGTTGACGCCCCACAACGTGTCACAACCTATTTAGAAGAATACCGTGAAAATCCCCGATCAGCAGCGCAAAAGCTGACCACTCAATTTCGTACGCGCCTAGAGAAAGTGCTTGTCACTAACGATTCTCAGGAAGAGGAAACGTTAGTAGATAAAATATATGCCATTCTTCATTCGAAATACATTCCCTCCAATGAGCGTGGTGTAGAGAGAAAAGTTACTGAACTGAAAGATATAAAGGCAAAACTCGATGAGTTAAACCTTGTGGAACCATGGATGGTGACTGAGATTCAACTCAAAGTGAAATCTATTCAATGGAAATTAGATAAGTTGAAAATTAAAACCGATTTCCTCGACCGCCGCTTCCGATCACGTATGTTTTACCGACAACTGTTGACCTCCAGTGTATTTATAATAGTAGCGCTTCCACTCTTTGTTTTTGGGCTGCTCCACAACTTGTTTCAATATCTATTCACCGATTGGATCATACCTAAATTAACAAAAGACATCGAGTATTATGCACCATTTGCTGTATTCATAGGAATCTTCCTCTACCCGAGCATTTATGCCTTACTATTATACGCTATTGGCGTGCAACTATTTGGACTCTCCACAGTAGGTTTAGTTATTTATTTTATCTTGATGCCCATTACTGGATTATTTGCGTATTGGCTTTCGAGATACATGCGTCACGTCAGTGACAAGTGGCATTACATGTTTTTGATGATGGATAGAAAACACGTGCTGAAAGCATTGAGAGAAGAAAAATCAACCTTGAAGTCCATGGTTTTTGGAGCCTAAACCCAGAAATTGAATGGACCAATCAAAACTTATAGATGCACATTACAACGTCTCCTTCAACCACCCATAAAATTCACGGTGCCACAACAAGCTGTTGTGCAAGTTCATTACCCAATGCCCTTCCTCTGGAAAGTACAACAATCGACTTTTGATTCCTTTTAGTTGGGCAGCCTGATACGCCTCTAATCCTTGCGTATACGGAACTCTAAAGTCTTTCCCTCCATGGATCACAAACATTGGTGTATCCCATTTCGCAACATTGGTGTGTGGACTATTCTTGATATAACCTTCTTTGTTTTCTGGCAACCAATACGGACCGCCGATATCCCAATTCGCAAAGAAGAGCTCCTCTGTACTTCCATACCAAGACGTCAGATTAAATAGCCCACAATGCGAAATGAAAGACTTGAACCGACCCTCATGGATTCCTGCTAGATAGTAAACTGAATATCCCCCATACGAAGCACCAACAGCACCGATGCGCTTTTCATCCACGTACTTTTCGGTCTTCAACGCATCTACCGCGGATAAATAGTCCTCCATGGCTTGTCCACCCCAGTCTTTGGAAATGGCATCGTTCCATTCCTGTCCAAAACCAGGTAGGCCTCTTCTGTTTGGCGCAATAATCACGTATCCTTGCGACGCCATCATGCGGAAATTCCAACGGAACGAGAAAAACTGACTCACCGCACTTTGTGGTCCGCCTTGACAGTACAACAACGTAGGATACTTTTTCGTTTCATCAAAATCAGGTGGAAGAACTACCCATGTTAACATCTTCTTATTATCCGTTGTAGTGATCCAGCGTTGTTCAATCAACGGGCGACCGTAATCATCCAAGAATTCACCGTTCACGTCCGTGAGTTCTTCCGCTTCCCCTGTTTTAATCGACACTTGATACAACTCGTTTGGATGTAACATGGATTGACGGGTAGCATAAATATAATTCCCGCGCGGATGCAAACTCGTGTAGTTAAAAATCCCTTTTGTGATTTGACGAACTTCCTTCGACTTGAGGTCCAACTCGAAAAATTGAGCAGTGGCTTGATGCATCGCAATAAAGAATATCGATTTCCCATCTTCCGCCCAATGAAAAGACGACACCGTCATATCCACCTCCTTCGTTAAGTTGTTAGTTGTCCCATCGACCAGAAGTATAATGTCATTCTTGTCGGCCTCAAAACCATCTTTGGCCATACTCAACCACGCCAATTGACTTCCGTCTGGACTGTATGCCGGATGAGTATCATACCCCTTGTTCGCAGGCGTTAAATTTACCGTATGACCTGTTTTAATCGCATATTCGTAGACATCACTATTGGTACTCACAGCAAATTCTTTCCCCACCAATTTCTTGCTGACATACAAAACTTTC
>JALQTG010000201.1 GCA_023264075.1 Crocinitomicaceae bacterium | reverse complement strand
CATGGAGTCGATTAAGTTCCCCGTTGCTCCTGCTAGTATTAAGGAAATCACAACAAGAAACTCACGTTTAGCACCTAATTTAATCTGTTTAATGAGATAGAAGGTAATCGCAACAATAGCAATTATTCGGAATACCGAAAGAATAAGTTTCCCCCATATGCCTCCGCCAAGAGTGGCGCCAAAAGCCATTCCTTGATTTTCTACGTAATTCAGCTTAAACCATCCCCCAACAAGATCTATACTCGGATCGTCATATGAAAAGGAAGTTTTTACCCAGAGTTTAACGAGTTGATCAATAATCAGGATGAGTAGTACCACTCCAAAGGAAATGAGGTAGTTTTTTTTCACAGTAAACTAGCCTTGTGCATTTTTAGCTTCAATACTCAACGTAGCGTGAGGAACAAGCATTAGGCGTTCTTTACGAATTAATTTTCCTGTTTCACGACAGATACCATACGTCTTGTTTTCAATTCGAATTAATGCATTTTTCAAGCTCTGAATAAACTTCTCTTGACGGGCTGCAAGTTGCGCCATTTCCTCGCGAGACAAGGTTTCTGAGCCATCCTCCATCATATTGAAGCTTCTGCCGGTGTCATCGGTACCATGATCATCATTGTGCGATAACGAGTTCTGCAACAACATTAAATCTTCTTTAGCCTCCTCTAGTTTTCTGTTGATAAGTTCTTTGAACTCTTTCAACTCTTCGTCTGTATATCGATTTTTTTCTTTTGCCATAGCTTTTTCTTTTACTAATTTAGGTAGTGATTTTTGAAAAGTCGAACAAATATAATTCAAATTCGTTTTTTATCCATGAGAATTTTCGAATGTTAAAAAGTATTTTTATGGCCGTGGAAAAGAGGATTACTAAAAGTCGGATCGAGGAAGCATTGACCTGGAGATATGCCGTAAAAAAGTTTGATTCGGAGAAGGAGTTGTCGCCAGAACAGCTGGAAAGTGTGCTTACGGCGTTGCAGTTAACCCCTACATCGATGGGGCTGCAATTGATGAAGTTTCTCGTGATCAAGGACGAAAAATTGAAAGAAGCGTTTGTTCCATTGGCCTTCAATCAGCATCAAGTTGTTGATTGTTCTCATCTTCTTGTTCTCTGCAGGGTAGATGAGGTGCGTGAAGAACACATTACAAGTTATGTGGAACAGACGGCAATAATAAGAGGTCTTAAGGTGCCAAGTAAGCAATTAGATGGGTTCGAGTCGATGTTGCGCAGTACCTTAAATATGAGTCGTGAACAACAGGTCAAATGGATGGACAACCAAGTGTATTTGGCACTGGGTAATTTATTAACTGCCTGTGCGGTGGAGGGTATTGATGCGTGCCCCATGGAAGGCTTCATGCCCGATAAAGTAAATGAGCTGTTGGGTCTGACAGAAAAGGGATTGCAAAGCGTAATCCTTTGCCCTATTGGGTTCCGTTCGGAGGAAGACAAATATGCTACTTTCCCAAAGGTGAGGAGAAAGACAGCTGAATTAATTGAACACCTATAATTATAACCTATGAAGATTAATAATTTTGATTACTATAATCCTACAAAGGTCGTTTTTGGAACAGATATTTACGGCCGCACAGCTGATCTTATCAAAGAGCATTATACAGGAAATAAAGTATTAATAACCTATGGAGGCGGAAGCATTAAGGAAAATGGTATATTCCAGGATGTCATGGCATCGCTTAACGGTTTTGAGGTCCTCGAATTTTCTGGAATAGAGGCCAACCCTGAGTTTACAACACTGATGCGGGCTGTAGAATTGGTCCGTCAAGAAAATATTGGTTTTGTGTTAGCAGTTGGCGGTGGATCGGTCATCGATGGAACGAAATTTATTGTTTCAGCGGCGAATTATAACGGTGATCCATGGGATGTTTTAGTTCGAAAGGAAGGATGTGTGTTTACTTCGGCAATCCCTTTTGGCACTGTTTTAACGCTTCCTGCCACGGGTTCTGAAATGAATTCGGGCGCGGTAATTTCTAGATCAGAATTAAAGGAAAAACGTACAATGGGTGGTCCCTTTGCTTTTCCAAAATTTTCATTATTAGACCCGAAAGTAGTGGCCACGTTGCCCAAACGTCAAATTGCAAACGGAATTACCGATGCATACATGCATACGCTAGAGCAGTACCTGACTTACCCTACCGCGAATCTGTTACAAGAGCGGATAGCAGAGGGGATTTTAGCCACGTTGATCGAGATTTCCCAAAATGTATTGACCAACCCTGGGGATGAAAAAGCAGCGGGAAATTTGATGTGGTGCGCTACGATGGCGTTGAACGGAACTCTCCGAGCTGGAGTTGTGTATGATTGGTCTACCCATATGATTGGACACGAATTAACAGCTTTATTCGGTATCGACCATGCAAGAACCCTAGCAATCATTGCGCCCAACCTGTTTGAGGTCAAAATTGAAAACAAGCGTGAAAAACTGAATCAATATGGTCAACGTGTTTTTGGATTGAATGGTAATTGCGCCGAACAAGCAATTCAAAAGACCCGAGAGTTTTTCGAGTCTTTAGATATACCTACTTCGATTTCTGCATATACTTCTGATTATGCGGATGCGCCCGAAATTATTCGCCAACGTTTTGTTGAGCGGAACTGGTTAGCCATGGGTGAGCGTGTTGACTTAACGCCAGATGAAGCCAAAAGCATTGTTGAAAAGGCTATTTAGATGAAAGACTGGTATCCTTTTGTTGTACGAGAAACGCCTACAGAGCAAATAGTTGCTCTCTTGAAATCTGTTACGCTTGGAACAAATGGTGCCAAATATCGTCATTTGAATACAGAAGAACGGTTGAAGCAACTGTATCATCCGATTTATTTAACATTAGAACGAAATGGTCGAGCATTAGCGAATATTACCTGTTGCAGAAGACCGTTCTGTTGGTATGTGAGGTATTTTGCATTTGATGAACTCTTTCAAGTAAGTAATCACAATCACATGAAAGCTTCGAAAGGTCAAGGAGGGCTCAAAAAAAAAATTAGTGCCTTTTTTGAATCCGCTGAACGGGGAGAATTGGGACCTCCACCCTCTTTTTTTTATGCATATATTGATCCGAGAAATGAAAGAAGTCTATTGTTATCGAAAGGGTTTGGTTTTAAGACCGTTCGAAAAATAGCTACACAAACTTTTTCACGCACAAATCCAGGGAGCAGCGATGCTTTGAAGCGGCTTGATAATAAGGAATATATTAAAAGTCTTTGTCGTGAACACTTCGGGGATTTGCCATTGTTTTTTGATTTTCACACGTTGAATTCATCGCCTTTTTATGGATTGTTTAAGGCTGGAAAATTGGTCGCTTTCGCGAAGGTTCATCGGGCGGATTGGGTGATCGAGCAACTGCCGGGAAGAAATGGGAAAATGCTGACCAAGATGGTGCCATATATTCCAAGGCTTAGAAAAGTATTAAAGCCCAAGTCTCATCAGTTCTTAGTGTTAGACTCAGTTTGGTCTGAAGTGGGTAACCCTCAATACCTCGAGGAGCTATTCAGCGGATTGCTTTATGAAGAAGGACGGAATTTAGCAATTTGGTGGGTCGACAAACAAGATCAACTATACACTGCGGTTCAAAATAAAATTAAATGGGGAATATTGCACCGAATTAATGGAGCTCATGAGGTAGACCTTGTCGTGCGCTCTCCCCACCCAGTGGAGTTCAAAACGAACACTTATGTAACAGGAATTGATTTTGTTTAATCAATCTTTGGAAGGTAAATCCGCGTTTCT
>JALQTG010000110.1 GCA_023264075.1 Crocinitomicaceae bacterium | reverse complement strand
GTCATCCCAGAATAAATTGGTCAACTTAACGGCTCCGTCCCAATAAGCAAATGTATCTCCTCCTTGAATTACGTATGCAAATGTGACAGCAAAAATGCCACCAAATAACATTTTAAAAGAAAGGTTCCATAAATAAAACCTGTAATGTTCCTGCCCCGCATTCCTATTTTTGATAAAAAAACCGATTGCAAAAAGGATCAGCATCCATGCAAAACCGATAAAAATATCCCATAAATCAAAAACTAGTAGGCTCAAAGATGTACAATTAGTTTATATGTATTACACCCGAAAGTTCGAAAACAACTCCTTATAACACTTTCTTTTTTATTTCGACTTAAAAGCGTTAATTGCGGTTACAGTAAAATCGGAGAGAACCAATTCACCGCTCATCGCAGCACGTTCTTTAAGAAGTGTATCCCAATGATCAGTCCCTTGCCAAAAGACTTGTTTCAGCATGCGCATTGCATCTGGATTAGAAGCCGCTAGTTTTTCGGTAATGACATTAATTTCTTTGTCCATTTCTTCGATGCTTTCAAATACATCCACATAAAGTCCCTTTTTCTTTGCCCAATCTGCACTTCTCCATTCGGTAGCATTGATGGCAAGTTGACTCATGGCAGAAAGACCTATTTTTCGTTCTACTGCTGGTCCAACGACGAAAGGTCCAATTCCTACCGCAAGTTCCGAAAGTTTAACTGCAGCGAATTCAGTTGCGTAGCAGTAATCGACAGCACTCGCAAGCCCGACACCACCGCCAACAGCTTTACCTTGAACCCTGCCTATAATAAACTTCGGGCATTTTCTACATGCGTTGATCACGTTTGCGAAACCAGAAAAGAATTTCTTTCCAGTCTCTAAATCTTTAATAGAAATCAATTCATCAAAACTTGCACCAGCACAAAAAGCGCGGTCACCGCTAGACTGTAAAATAATTACTTTCACGGAATTATGCGTACCAAGTTCAGTAATCGTATCCGCCAACTTTTGAAGCAATTTGCCAGGGAGTGAATTGCTCATCGGGTGCTCAAATGTTATTGTTCCCACGCCTTTGTCGGAGATGGAAAATGATACGTTTCCTTGTTCTACAGTTGTCGAAGTACTCATATTGTTTGTTTTCAACAAATGTACAAAATTGATTTTGATGACATCATTTCTTTCGTGTTCTTATGGAGAATGTATTGCACAAAAGTATGTTTAATGATTCTTACCAATCTAAACAATTTAAAAAGCCCTCCCATTCTATAGTTTGCTTTACATTTAGTATTCTAGGAAACTTGCTTTGCCCCCCAGATTTCCCTTGTAGGGCCATGTAATCATAGAATTTCTGAAGTGGGAGAAACTTTACTTTTGGTGATTTTATTATATGTTTTCTTAGACTCCTGTAGTCGTCATTGAGTAATTCTAGTTCATTATTTAATTCAACACTAAAGAGCTGAGGGTCTACAACTTGATTAGATCCAATATACCAGTAGTGGCGGTCGCATTGTTTGGATGGAATTACGCAAAATTCTTCTATTGAAATTCCCAATTTTTGGGCAGTATTATTGATTGCATCAGTAATGTTTTCTAGCGACAGATGTTCTCCGGTCATATTCAAATAGTGACTAATTCTCCCTGTTATTTCTAGTTGGTAGTCTTCAAGGTTTGTGAATTTGATAACATCACCGATAATGTAACGCCAAAGTCCTGAAATCGTTGAAATTACTAAACCATAGGGAACATTTTCCTTTACTTCTTCGAGTAAAAGTGTAGGAAGTTTTTCAATATTGGACTTGAGCTTAACCTGTTCGAAATATTTTTCTTCTAGAAATTCGTAGTATATTCCATGCTTTTGGAGCAATGTCATTCCTTTTTTATGGGGCAATTTTTGATAGGCAAAATAACCCTCACTTGCCAAGTATGTATTTTGAAAGTAAATTGGAAAGGCACACAGCTTGTCTGATTTTGATTTGTAATTATCTAGGAAAACACCACCATGTAAATAGAGCTTGAAATTTGGCCAAATATCGTGAATAGTAGTGAGTTGATGTTTGCTTATTATGCGTTCCAACAGCATAATTATCCAAGAGGGTACTCCAGCTATTACCCCAATATCCCATTGAGGTGCATTCTCAGCTATTTTCTCTAGTTTTTCTTCCCAATTTTGGATTTGAGATATCCGATTACCTGGTTTGGCGAACGGCTTAAAGATGAAAGATTTATTTTTTTGCAGGATTCCACTGAGATCCCCTTCAAAGTGTCCATTGACTTCTATTAGCTTAGTAGAACCGCCAATAGTTAGTACAGAAGATTCAAAAAATGAAGTGGAAAAGTCTAGTTCGTGCAACGCAAGTAATTGATGAATACTCGTTTTTTGAAATTGCCGGATCATTTTGTCAGAAACAGGTATGCGTTTACTGGTATCTTTAGTTGTTCCAGATGATAAAGCGAAGTAGTTGATTTTTCCGGGCCAGACGATATTTTTTTTCCCTGAGAGTATTTTTTCTATCCAAGGACTGTAGAAGGTTTCGTAGGTATAAAGCGGTACACTATCGCGGTATGTATTTTTTATGTGGGCACTTTCTAATATTTTTGGAAAATTATAGGTTTTTCCAAAAGTGGTTTTTTTAGCTTTTTGCAACAGCAAAGAAAGTTCATTTTCTTGATGAATATTGAGAACAAGTTTTTTCTTTTTTGAATAATTATAACCAACGCGTGTGGTTTCTTTGAGTAATGTTCCAACTAATTGCATAGCACTGCTTATTTCTGCAATTATAAAGAAGTAATGCTACCTTGACTTTAACACTTTATTAGCGAATGATTAAATAAAAACCTTGTTTAATTAACTTTAAATTATTAATATTAGGACGCTAAAACAGCTGTCGCATAGAAAAGAAATAATTAAATTTGCGGCAGACTAAGAAAACCATTACCAGATATGTCTGAAAAAACATTTATTGTACCCCATGATTTTTCGCCTGTTGCGGATAGTGCTTTGAATCATGCAATTACTACGGCAAAATTTGTCGGTGCACAGATTTTTGTATTACACGTAGTTTCAAAAGAAAAACAAATAAAAGAAGCGGAGTCGAAACTTGCAGAGGTGATTAAGGCACACGATGGAGAAGGCGCTACGTTGGTTCCAAAAGTGCGTGTCGGTAATATCTTTGAGGATATTGGTGATTTTGCTGCAGAGCATCATGCTGAACTTATTTTCATGGGTACCCATGGAGCATCTGGCTGGCAACATATTGCCGGTTCTCATGCGCTGAAAGTTGTAACTCACTCTTCGGTTCCTTTCATTATTGTTCAAGAGAAAGAAGTTGGAGAAAATGGATACGACGACATCGTTGTTCCACTTGATTTGAACAAGGAGACCAAACAGAAGCTCGTAATTGTTGCTTCCATGGCAAAATATTTTAATTCTCGCGTTCATGTTATCACACCTGACGAAACAGATGAGTTTTTGAAGCATACAGTGATGGTGAATGTTAAGTTTGCGAAGAAATTCTTTGCAGAGAGAAACATAGAAATGACAGTTACGATTGCTCCAAGTAGCGGATTTGACAAAGAGGTGGTTAAATTAGCAATCAATAAAGACGCTGACCTTATCGCAATCATGAACCAAAATAAGAGCAATTATCTTGGAGCTTTTGGATCGAATTACGAGCAGTATATGATTACGAATGACGCAAAAATACCTACGTTAGTAGTTAATCCTTTGGAGACTGCTTACGGAACAAGTGTGTTGTTTTCGTAACAAAGAAGAACCTAATTGGAAAGGAGCAGTTAACTGCTCCTTTTTTATTCCGTAATTTTCAACGAATAAAGTATCGCTTGAAGTCGGCGAATATCCATTGACGAAGCCATAGTCGGAGGCGCATCTAGATAGGTGCTAATCGCGATGATTTTATTGCGTGTTGGATGTTTGAAGTGGAAGCTCCAAAACTTTCCTCCTGATGGCTCAAATCGTCCTGTGAACTTATATAGTCCTCTGAATTCGTAGCCCTCAACTTCTCCGATTTTCATACGATTATGGACAGGAATCACTGCCGGGTGATCTTGCGTTCCCATGTAAACACCTTCGATTTCATGCAACGCATTGTATTTTAAAATCGTATCACGTGCTTTCATCAGGTATTCTGGGGTAAGTTGTGAAGAATCCTTGTAATCAAACGACCAAATCATAATACCACTTTGAATGAAATTGGCCTTCGCTGAGCTGAATCCACCATCTGCTTGAATATCCATTTGACGTGATCGATCCGGGAGAGAAATGCGAGCAAAGCTTTGTTTTACGCTTTCATAGTTTCCTTGATTGGGGAGGTCAAGTGTTATTCCGAACTGTTTTGATAATTTTTTCCGAGCAACGGTGTTATTTTCTTCTTTGTGACGAATGTATTCTCTATTCCACTCTTGTTGATCGTATATCTTGGCAACTTCATTAAGTAGGTTATGCGCCGCATAGAGGAGGTCTTCGTTGTCATGGGCAATTATCTCTGTGAGTATCTGAGTACGGGCATAAAAGTCCTTTTTGATAATAATTTGAGGGTCGCCTTTGGGAATGGTTTCGCTGATTTCTAACTTCATTAAGTTACGTACACGTTTTCCAATTTTTATGTAGCGATCATGATTCATTTGGATAACCGTAAAACGTTTTTCAGGGGGGTAGTACGGTTTAATGTAATCCCCAAATACACTGTCCAATGCCGTAAAAATTTCATCAGTAAACAAGGTATTTTCACACACCACAATGAGCTCACCTGCTTTACCAGTATATTGTAGTGTTGAATTCCCCTTGTAAATCCCGGATTTTACTATTTTTTGAGCGCTTGGTTTTTTCCTCATTGAATCAATAGGCTCCTCCGTAGTACAAGCGGTAATGAAAAATACAAGTAAGCTAATAAAGAAAAATTTCTTCATGGATCAATTGGTTATTTGACGCGTACTTTTTGACCCATTTTTAAATCTTTTGGATCCAAATTAGCGTTGAGATGTTCAATCGCATCAACAGTTGTGCCGTATTTTTTTGAAAGTTCCCAAAAATTGTCTCCGGATTGAATTGTATGATAAACCGCTCCTTCTGTGGAGACCTCTATTGGTCGTTCTTGAGGTCGTTGAACTGTTTCTTGTGGCACATTTTTTCCATAAATCGTTATTCGTTGACCTACACTCAGTCGAGTTGAACTCAGTCTATTCCAGTCCATGAGTTTTGAAACCGTTGTGCCATATTTTGAAGCAATTAAGCTTAGACTTTCTCCGCTTTTTACACTATGGATCGTAATACCTTCGGGAAGATCTGTTGACACGGTTGAGTTAGCAACAGAAAGATCATCAGGTAAAGTATTATAGATTAATGAGTCTAAATGGTAAATGCTATCCTCTAATGCTATCCATTCGCTGATTTTTGGAATGGGGAGCGAAATACATTGGGGTGGAGTAGTTTTGGGAATGTAGCTCGTTTTGTAGATGGGATTGTAGCGCTGCAGATCTTCAACTGGTATTCCAAGTAGTGAATCAATAACAGTCATGTGAACACCGTGGCGAAGACATACTGTGTCTAATTCGAAATCAAATATGATATCGTCAACTGGTTGAATATTGTGTTCAGCGTGATGCGTCATCATGTAGGACATCGCAATGAAATTAGGAACATATCCTTGCGTTTCTCGCGGAAGAAACGGTCGGATTTCCCAATAGGTCATTTTCCCGCCTGATCGTCGAATTGCTTTATTCACATTTCCAGGTCCTGCGTTGTAGGCCGCTAATGCCATGTTCCAATCGTTGTACATAGAATGCAGTTTTTTCAAGTATTGGCAGGCTGCTTCTGTTGCTTTTACGGGATCCATTCGTTCATCGATGTAGGAATCTTCTGTTAATCCATACATTTTGCCTGTTCGATACATAAATTGCCATAATCCAAGTGCCCCTGCGCGTGATTTTACTTGAGGTCGCAAACCACTTTCGATAACAGATAGATACTTCAACTCTATGGGCATGTCATGTTTTGCCAATGTTTCTTCGAATAACGGAAAATACAACTTTGAGCGTGCAAGTGTGATGCGGGTGAAGCTGCGTCTTTTTTCTGCGAAATAATGAATAGTTTGCAAGACGTGTTCATTGCAATCTAAATGAAAAGGGGAACGCTCGTTCATTACGGATAAACGCATGCAGTAAATTGAATCAGTAAATTCAGGTACATCATCATCTGTGTATCCAAGCCGTTCAATGAGTGAGTCAGTATTAGAAGCAGTGCTTATCTCTTTGTAATATTCGATAAGCGCGTTTTCCGCAACCGTTAAAAAATGTTCGTATTGAAGGGTGTCAGCTACCTGTTCTGATTGATTTTCTTGGGAACGCACAGTCGAGGATGTGACTAGGAAAGCTGTGAGCAAGAAGAGAAACACCCACTTCATAACTAACAGAAATCATTTAAATATGCCGAAATAGCGAGTAATTTTTTTTCTTCGAAATGATCACCGATTAACTGTAAACCAAAAGGCATTCCATTGGAGTGGAGCCCTATGGGCAACGAAATAGCCGGATTGCCTGCTAAATTTGCTTGTACAGTGTAGATATCTTGTAAATACATTTGTATAGGTTCTTTCACACTGTTAAGTTTGAATGCTGTAGACGGTGAAGTAGGTAATAAAATCACGTCTGATTTGGCAAGAATCTCATTCGTTTTATCTTGAATAAGTCGTCTAACCTTCTGTCCTTTTGAATAATACGCATCATAATACCCATGCGAGAGCACAAAGGTACCGGTCATAATTCTGCGTTTAACTTCTGAACCAAATCCTTCCGTGCGTGACTGAATATAGGTTGCATCTACACCAACTGCATCCTGACTTCTGTATCCATAGTGTACACCGTCGAATCGAGATAGGTTAGAGGATGCTTCAGCGGTTGTCAGAACATAATATGTCGGAACCATTTTATCCAAATAGGGGAAGGAAACAGGAATCAACTCGTGACCATCTGCTCTTAAGCAATTGATGAGTTGTTCGATACGTTGTTTAATTTCTGGGTCAATACCATCAGAATCAAGAGTTTCACGGATATAAGCAATTTTTAACTTTCCTTTTAGCGGTGTTGGTTGTAGACTACCTACCTCCTTAAAAGATAAAGTGCTATCGAATTCATCCTTCCCAGCCATTATTTCAGTAACTAGTGCCGCATCCTCTACCGAATTAGCAAAAGGACCAATTTGGTCAAACGAGGAGGCATACGCAATCAGTCCGTAACGACTTACACGTCCATATGTTGGTTTGAAACCAATGGTCCCAGTAAAGGAAGCGGGTTGTCTTATGGAACCTCCAGTGTCACTACCAAGTGCGACAGTGCAAAGATTCGCAGCAACAGCAGTGGCACTTCCTCCAGATGACCCTCCAGGAACATAATCTTCATTGAGCGCATTTCTTACCGCTCCGAAAGCCGAGTTTTCGTTGGAGCTCCCCATTGCAAATTCATCGCAGTTGGTGCGCCCAATAATTACGGCATCTTCTGCAAGTAGGCGTTCTACAACTGTTGCTGAATAAATCGATTCAAATCCATCGAGAATTTTTGAGCTTGCGCTGATTTTGTGATGCTTATAGCAGATATTATCTTTAATCGCAATCACCATTCCAGCTAGTCTCCCTGCTTTCCCTTCTGCAATTTTTTGGTCTACCTCCTCGGCTTTTTTGATTGCTGTGTCCAGAAAAACTTCCGTGAAAGCATTAAGATCTTTTCGTTCTTCGATTGCTAGAAGATAACTTTGTAGAATATCTTTTACTGACTGGCCTTTCTCCATGGCCGCCTTAACTTCTGCATAAGTTTTGTACATGAAAAGGGGTATTTATAGACTATTTAGTGTCTTCTGATGAATCTTCACCTTTAGAAGCGTCCTTAAACTCTTTCATACCTTTACCAAGTCCTCTCATTAATTCAGGAATCTTACGACCACCGAATAAAAGAAGAATAACAACTATGATTAGTACGACTTGAAGCCCACCTGGAATTCCTAAAATCATTTTAATTCAAATTAAATTCACACAAATTTACGGAATAAAATGAAATAACATTCCAATATATTTTCGAAACTACAATTTCATAACTTTTTGAACAGATTGACGTTTTCCATTTTTAAGGAAATGAATAAAGTAGATGCCGCCTTCTAAATCAATTAATGAAATTAAGGTAGTCGCATTCTTTATGGGGTGCGAATTCACGTGTTTTCCGGTGGCATCGAGGAGCAACAATTCATCAACATCTCCTGTCTTTACTTTCACCTTCAGTTCAGACGATGTAGGATTTGGATAAATGGATGCTTCGAATTGCATTTCTTCTAAGCTTGCTGGGTTATTTTGAATAAGATCAATACGCTGATTTTCTAGCACTCCACGCATGAGATCTACCTGTCCCTGTGTAAAGCTGTTTTGGCATGTTTCGTCTGAATAATCCATAAAGTTTTCGATCATATCTGGTAAATCAACACCATAAATATTATCTACACAGCTGTTTTTTGTTGCGTCGCAATCTTGATTGGATTGTGCATCAGCATTTGGAGTATCATCAATTCCGTCTTCTTCTGCACAGTTCCCATCTCCCCAAATATGCCGAAGTCCTAGGTAATGTCCAACTTCATGACTGAGCGTTCGTCCTTTTACAGTAAGCGCACCCTGTCCGAGGTCAAGGGTATTCGGATTGTTAGCACCAAAAGCCTGATATTGAATGACCACTCCATCTGATAGTCCAAGATTGGAGCCAGGTGGCCAGTTTGGCAAACCTGTTGGTGGCGTAGCATAACCCAATAATGCGGGGGTATTAAATACTTCCATGTTACAAACCCAAATGTTTAAGTAGCGACTTTGATCCCATGGATCACTACCTCCATCAGCGGTTGATTTCACCTTTTCCAGATCTGAAAAATCTCCCAGTAAAAAATTGATAGATCCAAAGGTGGCACTTGAGGTAGCTGTCCGCGTAATACCAGTCGTGGTGTTGCCTGCAGGATCAATTTGAGCTAATACGAACTGAATATTTGGGTCACCTTTCACAATATCAAAATCAGCGCGCATATTAACTGTATCCTCATTCATTCTTTGATAGTCATTATTTAGCACAGTAATTTGATTCAATATCACACTATCAGCAATGTTTTGATTGGCTGTATTATATACTATGTGAACAACAACGGGTATTGTATAAAGATCATTTGCTTTTGGACGCAACGCCGATTTAGCAATTTCGAATTCTGTATTGACGAGTTCTTTGTATCCTGGTGTCAAGGTCTCTTGATAGAGGATTGCTTTGTGTGAAGCACATTTTTCGGTAGATTGGTTAAATGCAACAAAGTTTACACTAAGCAGTAGAAGTAGTAATGAAAATTTCATTTTTTCTTTCAAAGAAAATGAATTCATAAAAACCTTGAAAAGAGATTTTTATGAATGATGCGTATGATGTATAAACGGAAAACGGGGGGGTATTATCACCCCCCCATTAGTAACATTTTATTCATCTTGTTTATTTATTTCCCTCCTCCTCTTCGGGTTCCGGAAGGAATAACCTCTGTTTCTTTAGTTGTACCTTCTGTTTTTTCCGGTGTCACTGTTCCACCTGTAGTGCGAGTTGGCGCAGTTCGCTGTGGAGTAGAGCGAGTTGTAGTTGGCGGTGTTTTTGTCGATGGCGCTTTTGTACCTTCAGGAGTTTTTGTTGATCCGCCAGTGGTGGGTTTTTTCCCTGGATCAACAGTACCTTTACCACCTGTGGTTCCTCCAGTTCCTGAACCACCATCATTCTGAAGTGATTTTCCGGGATCACAAGGACTTGGAGGACGATTGTTTCCTTTTCCTGATGATACTACAGCAGCAGTAGCATCAATACATAACGTCCAATGTCCCATTGCACCCGGTTGATTTGAGCTTACCGTGATATTGATGTTTCCTTCAATCAGGTAATATGTGCCATTTTGAACTGGGTAAGGGCTTCCGTTGATGATTAAATCTCCTCCTCCAGCAATTGGTAGGAAGTATACACTTGACGCAGACCCAGTATAATTGAAATTAGGATTTGATGACAAATCATTTCGATTATAAGTTCCTGAAGGGGTCACTAAACAGAACTGCCATTCAGCATTTCCCGGATTAATTCTAGGTCCGCAAGGAGTCAAAGGTGCAGTGTAATTTACATTGTATGTAATTACCTCATTACTACAATTGTTATTCAATGAAATGATAATGTTATTCATTCCATTCGTTAAACTGATATTCGCCAATGACAATGAAGTTCCGTTAAGTGTGAATGGAATTGAAGTCCCATTTAATGTAACATTGATACCATCAGATGACACCTCATTTACTGTCAAATTCATGGTTGATAATACAGCTTCTGATACGGAGATACTTGTTTGAGCAGGGTAAACATAGGAGTATGAAATTGGCTCACAAGGAACAGTATAATTAACCACAATGTTTCCTGTAACAACCTCGCATTCATTAGCTGTTAGAACAAATGTGTTTTGTCCCTCCGATAAATTTACAGAAGTCGTAACCAAGTTCGTGGCAGCGTTAAAGTTTACAGGTATCGAAGTCCCATTTAGCGAAAGTGAAATATTATTAGCCACAGCATTAGTAACAATAGCTCGAAGTGTGTATGCTGAATTTGTTACCTCAGTTGAAGATTGAAACAAAATAGTAGGAGGTGTACAAGGCGTTGTTTCGCACGACCCATCGTATGCGTTATTCGGAACCCATTCTCCATAACCTGGTCCGTCACCACTTTGGTTACAACCGGATTTAATCCAAATTCCTGTTATACACTTTCCTGCATTAGTACCCGTTCCTGAGAACGTTTGAGAAAGACCACTTAATCCATCAAATTTTTGAGTAGTGCCGTCCGAATACTGTAATACTACATTCGATAAGTCCATTGTACTTGTGGCAGTCACTGAACTGTTGTTGCTCGTAAATTGAGCACCAACGGTAGGCATACAATTGTTGTCGATAGGATCGTCCACTACTTCGAGTGTAATGACACCGTTGTCTTGAGCTGTGCCAGCGGAATTTGTACCAATCACCAATAATTCATAATTCGGATGAGTTGGATCGAGGGCAACAGGAATATTGAAATTTACTATTCCATTATTCATTGTTGCGGCCACGTTAGAAAGTACTTGACCATTCATTATGAATTCTGCTTGCCCAATGTGTTCTAAATTATCAATTGTTCCTTGAAAAGAATATGCTCCAGCAACTGTAACCATTGGAGAAACTGAAGGTGTTGTAATCTCAACAACTGGCGGGATAACTGTGACAGGAGCAGTATAAATAATTGTTGTGTTATCACTTGCTGTTCCGCTAGGGTTCAAAACTGTTACCATTGCTTCGTTAGCACCTTCAACAAGAGCAGCCGTAAACGTAATTTGACCATTTACAGGATTGAAGTTAAATGCGACGCTTGAACCGTTGATTGTTACAGCAATATCACTGGACTGACTAACATTAGTAGAGGCTGCAATTATATTACTTGATGCAATTGTTGTTTCATATGGGTTTGTGGCCGGAGTCGTAA
The DNA here is from genome assembly GCA_023264075.1 of Crocinitomicaceae bacterium. Lineage (GTDB taxonomy): Bacteria > Bacteroidota > Bacteroidia > Flavobacteriales_D > Crocinitomicaceae > JALQTG01. The sequence continues at coordinate 1,702 of JALQTG010000110.1, read as the reverse complement.
TCTCTACTGTAGGCGGATTAACCGCAACAACTGGAGTATAGGTTACGGAGAGGTTTTGTGAAACATCGCCACAATTGTTATTTGAAGTAATTACAAAGTTATTTACACCTTCAGTGAGCGTTACTGCTGCAGAAAAACTACCCGTTTGGATGTCATATACGTAGTTGGTAGGAACAGAATTATGACGGAATTCAACATTGGTACCAAATGAAATAGTTCCATTTATTACTAATTGATTATTGCTCACAACGCCATTCACAACTACTCCATTATGGGACACATTAATTTCTGGGGCGTTACAAGCCTCTCGCTTTATTCGACAAGTGGCCTGAGCACTTCCACATTGGTTCGTAACATCAATAGTGATGTTATGTCCTCCGACATTTAAGTTCAGTTCAACAGAGACTAGGTTAGTCGCGGCATCATAACTAAAGTTAACAGGAGCACCATTCGCCTTAACAGAAATTTGATTTGCATTTTGAACATTTGTAACTGATGCTGTCAATGTTGTGGTTGGATTTTGAGTGATTAATGAATTGGTTGCAGGTGAAATAATCGCAACCGTAGGTAGATCACATGGTGCATCCACAGGATGATAAACGATCAATGTATTCACATCTGCCACCCCACAATCGTTGGTGGCTACTATTTCAACTACATTGTTTCCTTCAGCAAGGTCTACTTTTCGAATTAACTCATGCGTTGTAGATGAATACATGAAGTTCCCAACGGAGTAACCATTTACATTAAGACTTATCTGGTTTGCGTTTTTAACATTGTGAACCAGCACATGCACATCAAAGAAATCTTCTTCGACAGTTATAGGAGAAGCAGCTGGCGCAATGAACGAAATCTCAGGTTCGTCGCAAGAAACCACCGGTTGCTTATACGTTATTGTAGTAATGGCACTATGGCTTCCTGCCGAGTTAGTACCTTGAACATAGAACGTATTATTCCCGACGTTCAAGTTCGAATTCATGGTTACTTCATTGTTGTTAGGATTAAATGTGTACAATGCTGGATTCACAGCTTGACCATTCATAACAATGTTAATACCACTAACATCATCCACATTTAACACGTGGGCAACTAATTGATAATTAGGTTGAGCGACTTCAGTTCCTGGAACGTTTGGATGAATGAACGTAACATATGGAGGACTTACTATCTGCGCAGGATTGTAGATAATCGTGCGGGTGTCCGAAGCTGTTCCAGCAGCGTTTGTACCAGTTATTTTTACTGTATTATTGCCTTGTACAAGATTTGCTGTGAAACTGACAATCTTCATTGTATTGTTAAAGGAGAAGTTGTTAATATTCAATCCATTGACTTCAACACTTATATCTTGAGCGGAGGCTACGTTAAGTACTTTGGCATTAACAAGAGCAGATGGAAGAGCAGATTCGTACGGATCACTCGCTGGAACAGTAATAGTTATAACAGGAGGAGCCACTAAATTCGGCTTTTTGTAAATAATTGTAGTGGACTTGATATCTTGACCGTAATTATTGGTCGCAGTAATTTCAAGTATATTTGCTCCAACCAGCAGGCTAGTGGTGAAGTTCATTAACTCAGAATTCAACGAATAAGTGAAGTTGGAAGTCGCTACTCCATTAATTTTTAAGAGGATGTTCTGGGCACTTGTAACATTTTGCACTTTTGCCATAACTGGGTATGAAGCATCGAAAACAGTTAATGGGTT
>JALQTG010000326.1 GCA_023264075.1 Crocinitomicaceae bacterium | reverse complement strand
CAGCACCATCCACTAAATAAATGATTGGTAATCTATTTTCAATAGCAATTTCTTGCGCTCTTAAATTCTTTTTTCCTGTAATTGGGAACCAAGCTCCCGCTTTTACAGTGGCATCGTTAGCTACTACAATACATTGTTTTCCAGAAACGTAGCCAATGACCACAACTACACCTCCTCCTGGGCAGCCGCCATGTTCTTCATACATACCACGTCCTGCAAAAGCTGCTATTTCTATGCGTTCAGTATCTTTATCCAACAATAAGTCGATACGTTCTCTAGCTGAAAGTTTTCCTTTCTCATGCAGTTTATCCATCTTCTTTTGACCTCCACCTAGGTATACTTTCTCCAGTTCACGTTCCAGATGAGAAATCTTAAGACGCATTGCATCTTCGTTTTTATTGAAATCCAATTCTTTCGCTGATAGTGTCATTTTCTGTTAAATATTGAACGTTAAAAATAATAGAAAATCCTTAAATAATGGCTCAAGTTAATGCGCAATTGGGATGAAATATGAATGAATGACTATCGAAAGCATCATGTTTTTTGAATTAATACTTCGAGACTGGATAGTAATTTCCATGGTTGGACGTGTGTGCTCTTGTGTGCATGTTCCGCAAGAAATTTTACTTGAGGAGACTTCCTTCAAATTTCTAATGATGAGCGAATCATACAATAATTCGTTAACTTTGCACCTCTAAAGGAACGGGTACATGAAATTCAAAGATTTTCCGGTTGAGGAGAAAATAAAATCAAATATTGAACGCAGGGGTTGGAATAGACCTACTGATATTCAGTATAAAGTTATTTTCCCCGTGTTGAAAGGAGAAGATGTTTTAGCGATTGCCCAAACGGGGACTGGAAAAACAGCGAGTTTCGTTATCCCTACAGTACATTTTGTTGCTCAAGCTGGTGGAGGTAAGAAGTATCAGAAACGAACACCAGAAATTTTAGTAATGGTTCCAACCCGCGAATTGTCTGAGCAAATTCGAGATGTGTATGTGGATATAGCCAAAGGATTAGATGTCAAAATTATGACGCTCATGGGGGGCGTTGAACAAGATGCACAAATCGAACAGTTAAAGAAAGGGGTGGACATTGTTATTGCTACTCCAGGGAGAATGTTTGATTTAGTTTCTCAAGGGTATTTGAAATTGGAAAACATAAAAACCGTTGTGCTCGATGAAGCCGATCACATGTTGGACCTTGGTTTTATCAAGGATATACGTGACCTCAATAAAAAATTACCAAGAAATCGCCAAACGCTTTTCTTTTCTGCAACCATTGATAAGGACATTAAGAAGATTGCGTACGAATTGGTAAAAAATGCCATTCGCATTCAGATTTCACCTAAAAACCCTGTTGCCAAGAATATTGAGCATTCAGTGACGTTTGTAGCGATGGATGACAAACGCTTCTTTTTGGAGAACTTGGTGAAAGAGAATGATGATAAAAAAATGATTGCATTTGTGCGCACGAAGGTGCGGGCAGAACGCGTGGTGAAAGCGATGGAGAGAGTAGGGGTAAAAGCAGAGGCCCTTCACGGTGGTATACCTCAAGATGAGCGGTTTTCTATTTTTGAACGCTTTAAATCTGGAGAGAACCAATTGTTGATTACGACGGATGTGGCTGCTCGGGGAATAGATATTCCTGGGGTACATGCGGTGGTGAACTATGATTTACCTGAGCTCCCTGAAAACTATGTTCACCGTGTAGGACGAACAGGTCGTGGAAAAGCGAAGGGCTGGGCAATTGCATTTTGCAGTGAAGAAGAGAAGCCCTATTTACAAGCCATCGAGGAATACACCGGTGATCCTATCCCTGTTTATGAATTGTCAAAGGGTGATTATTTAGCAGTTATTGAAGATTCTGAGGATATTACATACAATTGGCAAAGCCTGATTGAAGAAGATAATAAGCGAAATAAGAAGAAGGGGTGGTAGGTTGCGCTGCGTGCGTTACAGGTTAGGAGTTATAGGTTGGGGTTGAACGTGCAACCTGAAACCTGAAACGGACGAAGTACCTGTAACCCTCAACATTATTTTAAAAAGACATTGAAGGTTGATATTACTGATCCATCAACAACCGATAATGCACCGAGTGGATGGCAGAATAGTTCTGTTTCTGTAATATTATCTGCCAGTGATACAACTAGTGGTGTGTCAAAGACATATTACACCACCCCTGGAACTTTTGTCCCTTGGATGTTAGTAGAGGGAGGGTACGGAGTAGACGAACAGACTACGACCTTAACTACCAGCACTAGGTCGTTTATAAGAGGAAACTTTGTATTATCAAAACAAATGTAATCTACAAACCTTCTTGTATAATATTCTGCAAAGTCTCTTTCTTTTTG
>JALQTG010000253.1 GCA_023264075.1 Crocinitomicaceae bacterium | reverse complement strand
TAGGCTGTGTTGAACTAAACAGAAAAGAAGTCGGCTCTCACTTTCATCGATATATCAACCCCCTAAAAACTTTAACAGATGATAAGCTATGCTTAAATTCACATTGGTAGTTGTCATTCGAACATCTCCTGCTTGATCATTGAACACATTGACACCTCCAGCAAGAAAGCCATTTCCTCCTCTTTTTTCTTTAAATCTCCAATCCACAGAACCACCTATTGTTTGGAATGGAAAAGCCACGCTATTCCATTGATTTCGATAGTTAATTAGCGCCTGTAGATTTTGCTCAGCACCCGCCAACGCAGGATTCAAATTCAGTGGGGAGAACCGCATTTGTGAAAAGTGAATATCTTGACCCAATGACATAAGTGTCACTGTAACAAGAAGCGTAGTAGTAATTGCCTTCATTCGATTGCCAATTGATTTATACGAAAATAATTGTTTTCTACGATATGTTCCAAATAACAAGCGCAACAAAATACGAATTGAGGGGGCACCCCATCCAATTACCTACTCAATGAAAACAAAAAGAGCCCATTGCAATTTACAATGGGCTCTATATTCTATGCTTAAAAGACTACTCAGCCTTTTCTGGTTTTGGCAATAACACTTTACGCGAAAGTTTCCACTTTTTCGTCTTTGGATCTTGTCCCATTACTTTAAACTTAACGATGTCTCCTTCTTTGGCAACATCTTCCATTTTAGCAATGCGCTCGTGAGCAAATTCAGAAACGTGAATCAATCCATCTGTACCTGGTAATATTTCAACGAAACATCCGTAGGCTTGAACTGATTTGATTTTCCCTTCATATTCAGCACCATCTTCCACTGTTGGAGGGAAAGCAATTTGACGAACAGCTTTCAATGCACCATCCATAGCTTCTTTTCCTTCCGCAAGAATTTGAACCATACCCTCACCTGTTGCTTCGTCTTCAACAATCGTAATGGTTGCTCCAGTGTCTTTCTGAATCTGCTGAATGATTTTACCACCAGGCCCGATAATTGCACCAATAGAGTCGTTAGGAACTCTAAATGATTCAATACGCGGTGCAGTTGGTTTTAATTCTGGACGTGGCTCAGCAATCGTCTCTAATAATTTACCTAAAATATGCAAACGACCTGCTTTTGCTTGATCCAATGCTTCGATTAATACTTCGTAAGGAAGTCCATCTACTTTAATATCCATTTGACATGCAGTAATTCCATCTGCCGTTCCTGTGATTTTAAAGTCCATATCACCCAAATGATCCTCGTCACCAAGAATATCAGACAATACCGCATACTTTCCTTCTTCATTCATTACTAATCCCATCGCTATCCCCGATACAGGTGCTTTAATTGGAATACCACCATCCATCAATGCAAGCGTACCCGCACAAACTGTTGCCATGGATGAAGAACCATTAGATTCAAGAATTTCAGAAACCAATCGAATCGTGTAAGGATTATCTTCTGGCAAAACTGGTTTCAAGGCTCTTAACGCCAAGTTACCGTGACCAATCTCACGACGAGAAGTACCACGAACTGGATATGCCTCTCCAGTGGAGAATGGAGGGAAATTATAATGCAACATAAACGACTCCGTTCCCTGATAGGTTGCTGCATCAATCATCTGTTCTTGCATTCTTCCTCCAAGTGTTAACGTAGTCAATGACTGCGTCTCCCCTCTCGTAAAAATGGAAGATCCATGTACCATTGGCAAGTAATCAATCTCCGACCAAATCGGGCGGATTTCATCAAACTTACGTCCGTCTAAACGGATACGTTCATTCAACATCACATCGCGAACAGCTGCTTTTTTGGCTTTGCTGAAATAGGTCTCAAAAAATCCTCCAGCTGCTGCCAATTCTTCTTCAGAAAACTGTGCTTTCGTCTCTTCTTTTACTGCTTTGAAATCATCCGCTCTTTCTGTACGATTTGCATTACCTTTGCGAGCTACTGCTTTCAATTTATCGTACGCAAAGTCATTGATTTTCTTTTCAACCTCCTCATTCGTATCCACATGGTGATACTCTCTTTTTGGATTAGCAGATGGAACTTCAGCTGCTAAATCTAATTGAAATTGACATTGCTCCTTAATCGCAGCATGTCCAACTTTTATTGCTTCAACGAGGTCTACTTCTTGAACAAACTCCATTTCACCTTCAATCATTACCACGTCCTTCATTGTACCCGCCATCATGATTTCCATGTCTGCGATATCCAATTCAGCTTTAATTGGGTTAACTACGAATGATCCGTTAACACGCGCAACTCGCACCTCAGACATTGGCCCATTAAATGGAATGTCGGAAACAGCAATTGCAGCAGACGCTGCAAAACCTGCCAATGAGTCCGGGAGGTTAATCCCGTCATACGACATTAATTGAATCATAATTTGCGTTTCCGCACGGTAGTCATCATTAAAAAGAGGTCTTAATGCTCTATCTACTAAACGCATCACCAAAACTTCTAAATCCGTTGGTCGAGCCTCTCTTCTTAAGAAACCTCCAGGGATACGACCTGCAGCTGCAAATTTTTCACGGTAATCGACCGTAAGTGGGAAAAAACCCACACCTTCTTTTGCTTCTTTCGATGATACGACTGTAGCCAATAACATCGTTCCGCCCATTTGTAACACTACAGACCCATCGGCTTGCTTCGCCAATTTACCAGTCTCTACGGTAATCTCTTTACCTCCTGTAGTGATGGACTTTTTTATTCCTATATTCATATTTATTTATTTACATTTTTGAGTTTAGAATTTAGAGTTTAGAATTTAGAGTTGATAACCCTTAACTCTGCACTGTGAATCCTAATTTAACAAAAAAGGGGACTCCGAATTTCTTCGACCGCCCCCTTTTTTTAATACATTAAATTATGTTTTATCTTAACGACGCAAACCTAATTCCTTAACAATCGCACGGTAACGCTCGATGTCTTTTTTCTTTAAATAATCCAAAAGACTTCTTCTTTTACCAACCAACAACTGAAGTGCTCTTTGTGTACCGTAATCTTTACGATTCTTTTTCAAGTGCTCAGTTAAATGACTAATTCTGTAGGTGAACAATGCAATTTGTCCCTCTGAAGAACCAGTGTCTTTTTCTGATTTTCCGTGTTTTTTGAAAATCTCTTCTTTCTTTTCTGTACTTAAATACATGCCAATATTATTTTAAATGATTTTTATGTATGCGACGTTTCGCAGGTGCAAAGATAGTTATATTAATTAAGTCTGCAATCTTTCAGTGCTAAAAAAATTAATATACCTGTTCTTTTTAATACAAAATTAAGGATCCGCAATTAGCACTATAATGATGGTTTGAATATAAATTTAGATAAAATTAATATTTCATTAAGGTTATATAAAAAATTATTAATTTAGAGCGGTAAAAATTGCTATGTATAAATCCTTATTTGTTACGCTAATTTTAATCGTTACAGCAAATTCGACTTTTGCCGGAGGATTCCAGGTAAATCTCCAATCCACTCGTAGTTCCGGAATGGGACATACTGGGACAGGACTTCGTCTTGGAGCAGCCAGCGGCTTCTTTAACCCAGGGGCGCTAGCCTTTGGAAATACAGAGATTTCAATAGGGATACATTTAATTCGGGCCAATATTAACTATCGGGAATTTGAACCAGGTATTTACAGCGCAAACTCTCAAAGCGGAATTGGAACTCCTTTTGCAGCGCATATCTCTTTCAAACCAAACGGAACTTCTAAATTTGTATTTGGGCTCTCAGTTTACACTCCTTTTGGAAGTGGAATAAGTTATGCAGACGATTGGAAGGGTCAGTTTTTATTGCGTGAAATGGCCCTCAGAACCATTTTTTACCAAG
>JALQTG010000211.1 GCA_023264075.1 Crocinitomicaceae bacterium | reverse complement strand
AAAAAAGCATTCGCATATTTGAATTGGTGTGGTACGGAGACTATGCTATCGCCCAAGAGGAGTACGAGGAAGTCGCACCACACATGAACCGTTTTTACCAGGAATTGAAGAATGGATAGAAAGAAACTTTTATACCTGGTTTTATCCATTGTTGTGGTGGCTGCACTGATGGTGCTTTTCCTAAAGGGTTCTGGTGGTTCAACACCTATTTCCAAAGGCTCTGCGAACAATCCTGAGCCGGGATATGCGTCCTCAAAGTGGGGTGGAAAACCTCGACTTCGCAATAAAGACCCCTACGGACTATACGTATTTGAAGAGCTCCTAATCTCTAGCGGAAAATTCAATGGCTTTAACGAAATCTACGATTATACTTTAATGGACTCCATCTTACTATTAGATGATCAATTATTTATGTTTGTCGGAGACCACTTTGCCATTACGGAGACGGAATCCAATTCCCTATTTCAGTCCATTTCTGAGGGGAATGAGCTGTTTATTTCAGCCAACCGGTTTTCCGACCACTTCCTCAACCACTTATTTAATCGGTCTACATTATCTTTTTACGCGGCGGACAGCGTTTTATTCAAAACATCAACCGATGATTATAGCATGTATTATATATATGAGCAGGATACGCTATCCGCCCTTTGGAAAGTATTACCTGCCACTCCACAAAAGTCAAAGGTACTATCCTCCATTCAGACAAAAGCAAATTATATCGCTTATCCATATGGCCAAGGAACTATTTACTTTCATACCAATGTGTTGGCGTTTCAAAATTTTCAACTGCTACGGGCTCAAGGAAAAGACTATATGAAAGAGGTTATTGAACCACTCTCTGCTTCAACAATCCAATGGTTGGCGTATGCCGATTTTGAACCCTATGACTATTCACTCGAGGAGCCAACAGGTGAAACAAATTCTTTATTGTCTCGCATCTTCGATTACGCATCATTGCGTTGGGCGTTCTTCACTTTAGTCATTGGGTTGGCCTTATTCTTCCTCTTTAGAAGCAAGCGCGAACGGCCTGTAATTCCAATTTATAAGGAAACAACGAATGCTGGGATGACCTATGTCGACACAATTGCTGGGCTATATTTTGCTGAAAACAATCCGAGTCGCATGCGTAAATTGCTACTCCGAAATTTTTATACGGCAGTACAAGAGCATTTCTTTATTGACCTATCCAAGAGACTTTCCGATAAAACACTCACTGTTTTAGCAGAAAAAAGCAAGATAGATATCAATAAGATAACCGCACTCGTTCAGGCCTTGGAGTCCACAGAGAAGTTGAATAAGCAGGCCCTCTTTTCATTGCATCAACAGCTGCGCGATTTTTACATAATTTCGGGTATTTGGAACCTGTACAAGCAACCACAATTCGACAAGTATGTAGCAGTTTACCGTCCTACTATGCCCGGTCTTGCGGCGGTTACCTACGGAATCATCGCGCTGGCGAAGTCATTTGTTTTATTGGCTTATGCAATAGGGGTTGGAATTATATTTTGGCCAATTGGAATCTTCTGTATTCTTGTCGGCGCACGGATATTGAGCCGCCCTATTTACTCCATTAATTCAACGACTTTTGTCTTTTCGCCTCTTTTTGGGAAACGCCAGCAAATTAAGCGAGATGAAATTCAAAAAGTTGTCCTAGAGGGCAATGAATTAACTATTATTAGGAAACAAGGCGCCCCGATGCCTATTCGGTTAAACCAAGTACAACGTAAACAAAAAGAGAATTTATTAGATTTAGTCTACTCATTTAATAGAAATTAACATGGAAGAACATCAAAATAACCCTGAAAACGAGAACGCTAAAACGCCACAACCTGGGGAAGGAATGCAACAAACGGGCGCTTCGGAAGATCATCAAAAATATGGGGCTCCAGCACCAGAAACGCGACACTTTGGTTTCGAACGGTCGAATGAAGACTTGATCTGGTTGTCACAGCGCGTCAATGACATCCGGGCACAAATGGCAAAATATATCATCGGTCAAAATGAAATGGTAGAACTCCTGATGACAGGAATTTTTTCCTCCGGACACATTCTCTTGGAAGGGGTTCCTGGAGTGGCGAAAACACTTTCTTCAAAAGTGTTAGCGAAAGTAATTGACGTTGAATTCTCACGTATTCAGTTTACACCCGACTTAATGCCCTCGGATGTGATTGGTACCACAGTATTCAACATGAAGGACGCCACGTTTTCGTTTAGGCAAGGACCTGTATTCTCGAATATCGTATTGATAGACGAAATCAACCGTGCGCCGGCGAAAACGCAAGCAGCATTATTTGAGGTCATGGAAGAACGACAAATCACATACGATGGGAACGTTTACTCCATGGAATCACCTTTTTTGGTTGTGGCTACTCAAAACCCTGTTGAGCAAGAAGGTACGTATAGTTTGCCTGAAGCACAACTCGATCGTTTTTTATTCAAAATAGTATTGGACTATCCAACGCTGGAAGAAGAAGTTAGTATTCTACAACGCTACAAAAACAATATTAAGACACCATCCTTGGATGAGATCGTCCCTGTGCTAAAAGCTACGGATATCGCAAAAATTCAAGCGATGGTAGAACAGTTGGTGATTGAGGATCACTTGGTGGATTATATTGCGAAAATTGCGGATAAAACACGTCAACATGGAAAGTTATATTTAGGTGCTTCCCCGCGCGCCTCCCTGGCTATATTGCGCAGTGCAAAAGCGATTGCCGCTATCAGAGGCCGAGATTTCGTAACGCCTGACGATATCCAATTTGTTGCTCCTCACGTCATGAATCATCGTCTTATCCTTACGCCAGAAGCAGAGATGGAAGGAATAACTACCCGTGAAGTAATTGAAGAAATTATTCAAACCATAGAAGTTCCTCGCTAGTGTTTCGTTCCATCTACATAACGCGCTTCTTTTTCGTCGTGCTAGCTGCGATTGCCTTGGTATTCGTGGGGGCATTTACTTTTCCACTATTGTTGGTCGTAGGTCAAATCGCACTCATTTCGTTGGCCATTCTTACAACTGTTGACATCTTGGTGGTGTTTGCAGTGCGCAAACCGATTATTGGAGAACGTCAATTGAGTTCTCGGATGGATTTGGGCGATGAACACTCGGTCGTTTTGCGGATAGTTAACCGGTCTCCTCAGCCCTATTTCTTGGAAGTTTTTGATGAGCCACCGGTTGCCGTGCAAGCTCGAGACCTCAACTTCACAACCCTACTTGGACCCAAAAAAGAAGTAGAATTCTCTTATGTCTTTACACCCAAAAAACGAGGCGCTTATGAATGGGGCGATCTACACATCTTGTTGCGCTCCGCTATTTCGTTAGTGAAACGAAAAGTTGTTCTTCATGCATCGGAAACCGTCACGGTTTATCCGTCAGTTGCCCAAATGAAAAAGTATGAGTTTTACGTGTTTCATCAGCAAACTCAACAAAAAGGAATAAAGAAGATTCGAAGGCTTGGTCACAATAATGAATTTGAGCAAATTAAAAATTATGTTCAAGGCGACGACATTCGCACCTTAAACTGGAAGGCCACCTCTCGAAAAAATGAACTCATGGTAAACCAGTATCAAGAGGAGCGCTCTCAAAACATTTACTCCATCATCGATAAATCTCGGGCCATGGCTCACGACTTCCAAGACATGACCTTGTTGGATTACGCCATCAATTCAACTTTAGTGTTTACTAATATTGCGCTTCGCAAAGGAGATAAAGTAGGCGTTTTTACTTACGCTGACAAAGTTGGAAGTAAGCTCGCGGCTAATTCGGGTGCAAATCACCTTCAAAAAGTGATGGAACTCCTTTACAATCAACGTTCTCACTTTAGGGAGGCTGATTTCGGTCTATTGTTTCAAACAATTCGTCAAAACATTAGAAATCGCTCACTGATTATGCTGTACACCAATTTTGACACAGAGCAGGGAATGCGCAGAGCTTTGCCGTTATTGCGCCGCATAGCACGTAATCACTTGTTGGTGGTCATTTTCTTTGAAAATACAAAGCTTCAAGAAGTCGTAGTAGAAAAACCCGTAAGCGTTCGCGACGTTTACGTTAGTACTGTCGCGGAAGACGTAATCAATGTGAAGCGAAGAATAGCTATCGAGCTGAATCGAAACGGAATTCATACGATTCTAACTAAACCAGAAGATTTAAATGTACATACAATAAATAAATACCTCGAATTTAAGTCAAGGGGAATGATCTAAAGTTTAGACTTGGGAGTTCATAATTCACAACTCTAAATTCTAAGCTCTGGACTCTAAATTTAACGATATGGCACAAAAAAAGTGTTCTTCTTGCGGCAAATGGAACGATAAATCATCCCTAACATGTGGATCATGTGGTGAGTTATTGGACATTCGAAAAAAAGAGCAAGCTCGCCTTAAAAAATTAGGCAAGCTTCCGGTTCAGCAGGAGGAATCTGCCCTATTTGAAATCAAACCAGAATATCCTATCTGGCGAAAAATAATCCTTTCTATACTTCGGCCCATTTACGTCTTATTTATGATTATTGCCGGATTTTTTGTTTGGTTAGCAGCATGGGTGTCCGCATAAACATAATGCAACAACTCGTTAATGGGTGGTTCTTGTTGTTCGTGGGGCTCTATCTTACACATAGTGGATGTATGTTCTATGGATATTCTACCCCTTTCCTACGATCTTATTTCGGCGACATTTTAGCACTTCCCATTATATTGTACCTTAGCACTCTTGTCCTACGGTTCATTCTACAAAAACCAGGTTTCAACGCCGACATTACAATGCTCATTTCCTTATGGGCACTTCTTTCATTAGTATTCGAAGTATTTCTTCCTTCCTATTACCCTCGATATACCGCTGATTTTTGGGATGTTATTGCTTATGGCGTTGGTGCGTTATTGGCGTATGTTGCTTTCGTAAAATAAAAAGCCCCGATAGATTGCTACCAGGGCTTTTCGCTACGTTATGAAAAAGAAACTACTTTTAAATAGTTCTTGCTTTACAGCACGCTTAGTTTTTTACAAAACGACCTTGATATACTCCGTTATCTGTTGTGAAGTTTACAAAGTAAGTTCCGCTATTCAATGATGATACATTTACTCTATTGTTATCTACAGATCCTTCAGCAACAACAGCACCCATAATATCAACGATAGTATAGTTACCGTTTTCATTACTATCAATTGTAATGAAATCTGTTGCAGGGTTAGGGTACATTGAAATAGAAAGGTTTTCCATTTCGTCGAGTGACGCTGTCGCATCAATTAACACCGCATCAATTACGTGTACCACGCCGTTTCCAGCGAAGTTATCCGCACCTGTTACTGTTGCATCATTAATCATTACACCCATTGTAAGGTCAACCGTTACAGCACCACCACTCAATGTAGTTACTGGTCCAGCTACTAAATCAGCTGCAGCCTCTTCAGATCCTAATACGTGGTATAACAAGATGTTCACTAAATCTGGAGATGCTAACAAGTCTGCTGCTGAAATCCCTGCTCCTGTCAGGAATGTTGTGAACGCATCATCTGTTGGAGCAAACACAGTCAATGAAGCAAATGGATTTGTTAATGCTGGTAATAAACGTGCTTCAATAACTGCAGCTACCAATGTTGTGTGGTCTGGGCTATCGATCGCGATGTCAGCTACTGTCTCATTTACAACTACAACAGCATCAATCGAATGAACAACACCATTTGTCCCTTGTAAGTCAGCCGCGTTCACTTGAGCTTGATTTACGAAAACAGCTGTTCCGTCGACTGTTAACTTCAAAGTATTTGCAGGGTTTAGAGGGGTAACTATCGCACCATTGGTTACAGCTCCTGAACCAACTTCTACATTTAATACATGATATAACAAAACATCCTGCAAGTCTGCTTGTGGCAATAACAACAAATCTCCCACAGTAACACCTAATTCTGCTGCGAAATCGTCAAACGCTGCATTGTCCGGCGCAAACACGGTATACGTTGCATTAACGTCTTGCAATGCACCGCCCAAACCTGCTGCATTAATCGCTGCGGTCAATGAAGTGTGATTCGCACTCCCGGAAATTACGTCATACACTGTTTGAGCAAACGAGCTCGAACTTAGTAGCAGCATCAAACCGACGACTGCTGTTTTTAGGTTAAAAGTAAATTTTCTTTTCATTTTGTTTAATTAAAGTTTAAATTAGTTGAACACAATGAGAACATCATGTGATGTAAAAAGTTCATCAGAAGAAAATAAAGGCTTGTTTGTGTCTTATAAAAGACGTTTTACCACAGGGAATTAATTGGTATAGAGCTGTAAACAAACTCCTTGCATTTTTTTGGGTATAAACTACACAGATAGGGTGATTCGAAAGGTTGTTCCTACACCCACTTCCGAGTGAGCGACCACGATTTGACCTTTATGGTACTCGCTGATAATCCGCTTCACCAATGTCAGACCGAGGCCCCAGCCTCTCTTTTTCGTGGTAAAACCAGGCTTAAATACCTCTCGCTGTTGACGAGGGGTCATTCCTTTACCCGTGTCCTTGATATCAATAAACACCTTTCCCGGTTTCGATGAGATGACCACAGACAGTTTTCCCTCCCCTTCCATTGCATCGATGGCATTTTTACAAATGTTTTCAATGACCCATTCAAAAAGTGGAGGATTGTGCATAACTACAATTGAAGACGTATCCGCCTCAAAGGTGATATCTACTTTTGATGAAACTCGCGTGCGTAGGTAGGACAGCATGTTCCTCGTTGTGGCAACAATGTCCTTTTCTTCTAAACTGGTTCCTGCACCTATTTTGGAAAATCGATCCGTTACCTTGGTCAACCGCTCAATGTCTTTGTTCATCTCCTTGGTGATACTCTCGTCGATGTCCATAGCTGAAAGCAACTCTATCCATGCCATCAATGATGAAATTGGTGTTCCAAGTTGGTGCGCTGTTTCCTTGGCCATTCCCGCCCAAACTTGGTTTTGTTCTGCCTTGCGGAACGTGCTGAAAATAACATAACCAATAAAAATAAACAACCCGATAATCAGAAATTGAATGTATGGAAAGTATTGAAGTTGTTTGAGCTCCGGACTATTCGCATAGAGCACGTAATTCAAGTCTGTCGGACCAAAACTTATTTCGATGGGTTCATTCTGAGCAAGTAAATCATCCCTTGTGGCCATCAGTTGCAGCGTGTCGAGTTGCTCGACGGGGAGGTTGGAAGCAATAACCGCAGTTTGCGTGCTGTCCATCAACAAAACAGGCACTAAATCGGCATTCTCTATCAATTCTGCATTAAAGGCTTGGATTAAAGAGTCGCGTTCGCGTTCTAAACGCAAAATATCGCGGGAATCATTATAATAATAGGTCATGAAGAGCCCTTCATAGATTTCCATGGTAAACGACGGGTTGATTTTTTCCCATGCATACGCCAGCTTTACCAAACTATCCTCAAAAACGCGTTTCACACTATCCCTCGAAAGGTCTGGAGCAGCCGTACGTATGTCATTCGTGTCTAACTCCAAATTAATATATCCTGAAACCTGGTTGTCTTGATCTAATAAAATCACAGGAATATCCGTATTTCGATTAATAATCGCAAGTGGCAGGTCGTACGATTGCTGCAGGTTGAGCGGCGAAGGCTTGGAAATCTCTTTTGTAGCTGCAATCCACAGCTCCATTTCTTCCAACTCTTTTTGGCGCAATTGATCAAAAGAACTGTTTGTTAGCCGAACCAATTCCGCGCGCTTCTTTATGGCGTCTGCCCACTGGGTTACACGTTCCCGTTCACGCTGAGCCACTTTCGCTACAATTTCATTGGATACATACAACGAAGCTCCCACCAACAGCAAGGCAACGCCCAGGAGAATAATTTTCCATTTCTGTTTACTAGAATAGAGCTTCATGTATGTAAAGTTAATAGCAAAATTGAAATAATGGCTATCCTTGTCTATGTCGAAAGTTAAAAGCTGAAAGTTGGAAGTTACAGGTTACATGGTTGTAGGTTCGATTCCGTCTAACGTCTAATGACCTAGCGTCTAAAAAAAACAACTTCTCCGAATGAACACTTGCAAATTCCATCCGAACCACTTACATTTGCGCTCTGTTTTTGTAGAGCATAGGTTCGTCAAAAACATACAGGTCCTATAACTCAGTTGGTTAGAGTAGCTGACTCATAATCAGCAAGTCCTTGGTTCGAGCCCAAGTGGGACCACAACAAACCTCCTATATACAGGGGGTTTGTTATTTTATACACCTACTTTTTGAACTTGTTTTGTGTAAACGAACCCGGTTTTAATGAAAATGGGGATGAAAGTGGAATGTTCCTAGCATAAGATATTAGGATTGAAAATTGGTTTTATTTTTCAGAAACTAGTTCGTAAAGACAAGACTCAAATTGCAACCATTGTTAAGTTTTCATTTACCTCTAAAAATGGAATTTCTTCAGAAAATAAATTTATCTCTTGGGAAAATAGGGCTCCAAAAAATAGATAACTTAGCATCACTGTTGTAATGAACTTCATAACTTTATTATATTTCGACTAAACAACAAAAATCCTCGAATAAAATAATGATAATTAATCAATTATTTGCTTCTACTACATATGTTTTTGTATTCGTTCTTTATTTTCTGAGTCTGTTTTTAATGCTTTTTAGAGATCAAAGTTCAATTATTAATATCGTACTGATAATCGGATCTTTGTTTATTGTCAATACAATTTTGTTAGCATATAGCTATTATGTGAGTTGGGAGCAACATTTGAAGACAAAAAGAAATTTCATCGTCAATTTTTTACTTTTTTTAATTATGACATCCGGTCTTTCTTTTCACAATTTTTTAGCTGTCTTATCGGGTTATTTTTCAAGCAATTCGGTTTTTAAAAGAACCCCTAAATTGAATGAATCCAATTTGTCCACGCTAAAAAAAAGTAATTATTTCATTCCGAAATTAAGCATCTCGGTAATTATTGAAATTCTACTATCTGTAGTGTTCTGTGTCGGAATGATCAATAGTGTTCTTTTCCTAGACTTTGCATCCGCTGTTTTTTTTGGATTTATAGCGATCGGATTTGGGTTGGTTTCATTTCAACAACTCAAAGAAATTAGCATTAAAAGATATTGAATTGACTTTGATAGTTACTGATTAATTATGCCATTTTTAAATTCTATTGAAGATCTGTCGAAAAGTGTTTTTTCATCGTGGCGATTTTTAAAATGTCTTTTTGTCATTATATTTGACTTTATTGTTTGAATTGAACATTTATGGGATGATGGATCCATATATGTTTAAAAATCTAGAATAAAATCATCTGACGAGGTAACTTCTGAATTCTGATTTACAAATGATAAATACGTGAAAATGTTTTTGAGATTATCACTTTTTTCTCTTAATTTAACGAAAATTTTAACTGTTTTGAATAAGCTAAATGATTTACTGAATGAATACGGCGAGAGCCATCAAAACAAATTGAACAAAACTATTCATTGGTTTTGTGTACCCCTCATTTTTTGGAGTATCGTCGCCATAGTTTCTATTATACCTCGTCCAGACTTATTCTCTCAACTTTTCGAATCTTTTGAGATTAATTGGGCGATGCTTGCACTATTATTTATAATGGTTTATTACATTTCCTTGTCTTTTTCTTTGAGTATTGGTATGTTGATTTTTTCATTGTTTTGTCTCTTTTCTATTATTTATGTCGATGGTCTATTAATACGTATTAATGCCCCTTTCGGGATTTCGCAATTCAGTTTGTTTGTTTTTGTGGTGAGTTGGATTCTTCAATT
>JALQTG010000129.1 GCA_023264075.1 Crocinitomicaceae bacterium | reverse complement strand
AAGGCTTGTTCCTCTGTCCATTCATCCGAACTTACGTGATATTTAAATACCCGCTGATGGATACTATCTTGAGTTAACCCCGAGGTAATCCCCCCAAAACTGTACACGTATTTTTCTCCAGAAACTGTAGCTTCCGTTAGCGCATTGTTAGCTGTTGGCACTGGTAAGTCGGCTAAACGCGTCCAAGACCATCCTGTCTGAGCCGTGCTGAGTGCCGTCCCTACAAAAACAAAAAATATCGCTACGCTTAATTTCATACTGCTAATTTACGACTTTTCTGCATTTCATGGAGAGGGATTTGAGTCGTGCCCTTCGACCCTTCGACAAGCAGGGTAAAAGTTTAGAACTTAGAATTCAGAGTTTAGAGTTTAGAGTTTTCGAAAAAAGGGTACAATGATTTATCACAACGGGTCGACGTCGATTTGAATGCGGCAAGACTTATTACGGGGGGTGGCAAAAAATGTGTTGATCAGTTCTTGCACCCGGTTTTTCACTTTTACTTGATTGGCATTACGCTCCAATTTGAGGCGCACCACTTTCAAGTAGTAGTTATGTATACGCTGAACGGGGGGGAATTCGGGACCAAGTACCCGCTCACCGAACAACTTGCGTAATTCATCCGCAAACTCCGCTGAAATAGCGGATAAATCTTCTGCTTTTCGGTGTTTGATTGTAAATTGAATAATTTTAAAGAACGGCGGATACGCATAATTCTTTCGCTCAATGATCTCGTTTTTATAAAACCCTATAAAATCGTGGTCAATGACATGCCGAATCACCCAATTATCTGGATCCATGGTTTGCACAATCACTGTTCCTCGTTTGGATTTTCTTCCTGCTCGTCCCGCCACTTGCGACATCAATTGATAACTTCGTTCAAACGCACGAAAATCAGGACGACGTAACATGGCGTCCGCGTCTAAAATTCCTACCAACGATACATTGTCGAAATCTAAGCCTTTCGTCACCATTTGCGTTCCCACTAAAATATCAATTTCGCGGTTATCGAAATCAGTAAGAATCCGCTGGTAACTATTTTTGGTGCGTGTAGTGTCCAAATCCAACCGTTGCACTCGCGCCTTAGGCAGAAGAATAGACAACTCATCTTCAATCTTCTCCGTTCCAAATCCAATCATATTCAAGCGATTACTTCCGCAGCTTGGACATGCTCCTACTGGCGCAATAAAATAACCACAGTAATGGCAGGACAAACTATTTTTATGTTTATGATACGTCAGTGATACGTCGCAATTCTTGCACTCGGGTGTCCAACCACAGACTTCACAGGCCCAAATGGGATTGTATCCGCGACGATTCTGAAATAAAATCACCTGTTCTTTATTCAACAGCGCCTTTTCAATGTGTTCCATCAAAAACGAGCTAAATTCAGCACGCATCGTTTTGTCTCGTTTCTCTTTCTTGAGGTTGGCCGTCATGATTTCAGGCATCAACACATCGCCGAAACGTTTGTGCAATTCAATCAACCCATACTTTCCTTCAGTAGCGTTGTAATAGCTTTCGAAGGATGGCGTTGCTGACCCCAACAACACTTTTGCCTTGTGGAGACTGCTCAACACAATCGCTACATCACGACCATTATACCGCGGACTCGGATCATATTGCTTAAAGGAAGATTCATGCTCTTCATCTACGATGACCAATCCTAGGTTTTTAAACGGCAAGAATACGGCACTTCGCGCGCCTACAATGATACTAAAGCGACTCATATCTCCTTTCAGCATCGAGTTCCAAATCTCAATCCGTTCATTTTGGTTGAAGCGTGAATGGTAGACTCCTATGCGATCTCCAAAATAATTCGATAATCGATCAATTAATTGTGTCGTAAGTGCAATTTCAGGAATAAGAAACAACACCTGTTTTCCAGCGTCTATTTGTTCTTGAATCAACTCGACATACATCTCCGTTTTCCCAGAACCCGTCACTCCGTGAAGCAATGCAACGTCTTTTTCTGCGAATACCGTTTTCACCTCATCGAGCGCAGTTTGTTGGGCTTCGGAAAGTGCCTTGCGTTCAACGACAATTTTGTCGAATCCGGAAATACGGGAAACCTCCATTCGCTGTATTTCGAAGACCCCGTCTTTCTCTAACGTTTGCAATGAGGAAGCCGACACGTCATGTTCTTCTAGCACTTTTTTCGCAATCGGCACCGACACATTTTGTTTGAATCCACCTAATTTAAGGAACGTGAGAACCGCATCTACTTGCTTCGCTTTGCGTTTCGAAGATGAATAATCGTTCAGTAAAGCCTCCAAGTTCTCTTGATCTTGAAAATCTTCTGTCAATGTAACAAATGCTTGTGTTTTTGGCGTGTACTTCACATTCAATTCTTCCATTGTAATCACGACGCGCTTATCGATCAGCGCTTTAATGACCGGTTGAATGGTTTTAATTTGAAGAATATCGCTGATGTCTTTCAACGTCAATTCCCCTTGAATATCGAGTGCCTCAAATACCTGGTATTCACGGTCGGTCAACAATTCAGAATTCACTTCTGCTTCTGGGTGCAACACTATTTTTGTTTCACTTCCAAGTTTAAAATTGGAGGGCAGCGCTGCATTCATTACATCGCCAATGGGGGCCATGTAATATTGGGAAATCCATTGCCACAATTGATATTGACTCCCGGTTATGATGGGCTCATCGTCGAGCACCGATTCAACATATTTTGCTTGATATGCCGTAGGGATTTCTTCATGAATGCGGATCACAATCCCCGTTTGCAATTTAGCACGGCCAAAGGGAACAACTACGCGAACGCCTTTCTTTAACGTATCATTTAATTCATAGGGAACGCGATAGGTAAAGGTATTGTGCACCGCTAAGGGCAACACTACATCCACGAAATATGTTTTTCTATCCTCCACGTTTCAAAGGTAAACAAATTAACCCTTAGAGCTTAGAATTCTGAGTTTAGAGTTTAGAGTATAGCCCTTCGACAAGCTCAGGGTAAAAGTTAAGAGTTTAGAATTCTGAGTTCAGAGTTCACCCCAGAATCATGGACAGTAGAACGAGTAAGGATTATCGTTGGGAATTGGGCTACAGAAACCTCTATCGAACGTGTATTGTCCTTCACATAATTCACGTGTTGAATTCGTACTTAGCGCACGCGTGTTGGGTGCTAAAAACGCCGTCTTGAACAATGTAACCGTTGCGCGTGAAGAAAAAATACCGAGTGCACCTTCGACATTCGAATATTGCGGTTTATTTTGCGCAATCGAAGAAGTTGGTTGATTCACTAACATGTACGTGTACAAATCATCTGAACCGGCCGTAACGCGGATTTCAAAACTGTTGACATATCGGCGAATGATATTGGCATCTGCCACCGGAACATTGTCCCTCACCAATTGGTAGAAAAATTCTCCTTGCGCAGAAACATTACCAGTCGCCGTGGTGATGTCCTCTGCTGGAAGATCTCCCAAATTCCAGTTAATGGTTTTCAACTCCGTTCCAGAAGCCGTTTCCTCTGCATAATTAAAGTCCATCTGAACATTGAAAATAGCACCCGTTCCAGGTGTAAAACGTATTTGCTGAGAGCGATACCCATTCAACGGAACGTTGGCTTCCGCGAAACCGATTTGAGTTACCAAGGTTGGCGTATTGACAGTTACTCCTTTCACCAACTCTGTTTGACCAGTAATGATGTGTTTACCATTTTCAATATCAATATTCAACCGATAAATGGCATCTTCATCCAAATCATTGGCTTTGAAGAAATATAATTTTTGTGTAGGATAGTAAAATGCTCCAGGCACCTTATTCTCAATGAGCGTATCTTGCAATGTCCAAGAACGTTGCACGGAACCATTTTTAAATTCTTCGACTACAGCCACTACATTGTTGAAATCGCTGGAATCAGCAATCATCGCAAAATCGTTGGCATTTCCTTCTCCTAGGAACGTCTTATTCAATTTTAAGAAGTGGAATTCTTGGCCTTGATCCAGCAAGAAGTGCACTACTGCACGCTCTTCGTATTCACCATTGACGCTAAAATCGGTTTTACAGCCAACGACTGAAAGTATTAAAATTGATAGAATAAGGTATTTCATAGACAACATTATGTGAACAAATTTAAACAATTAATCAAGGAAAACAATACCGTTTAGTCAATGGATTGAACCACTTGTACGTTTCGGTGGTGATGTTTGTATTTGTTGCAAGTTCCAGGTTAGTACGAACCTGGAACTATTTTTAACTATTTAACCCTATTCATCCCCATCGCTTTCAGCATCCACCTTGGCAAGGACTTGTCCGGTTTTCTATTTTTTAAATTGATGTACCACCCTAACTTCTTCATCACGGGAACTTTGTGTGTTTCCACAAATTCAATCCATGTACCGTCTGGATCTTCGATGTATGAAAAACGTCCGCCAGCTTCACCCATGTCAAATGTATCTCCGCTATCAATGGTAAATGGAAATCCTTTTTCGGCGCATTCTTTTTTCAATGCATCCATTCCTTGGATGTCGAAACACAAGTGAATGTATCCCCAATCTCCCCAGAAGCGGTTCTCAAATATTTTACGGCAATCATCGCGCTCGAGCGACTGCACCAA
>JALQTG010000223.1 GCA_023264075.1 Crocinitomicaceae bacterium | reverse complement strand
GCTCTTTTCTTAAGTGAACTAGGTTACAACGTTACGGGGTTGGATTTATCGGAGAACAGTATTCAGTTGGCCAAGGAATCTGAGGGTGAAAACCTGAGGTTTGATGTGCACGACATGCGGGAAGTGTATGCTGATGCTCAGTTTGATGGTATTTTTAATTTGTTCACCAGCTTCGGTTATTTTGATGCGCAATCCGATAACTTGAAGGTATTACAATCCATGAAGTCTATGTTGAGTCAAAATGGAGTATCAGTGATTGACTTCATGAACGCGGAAAAAGTAATCGCCAACTTGGTAGCAGAAGAAGTTAAAACAGTGGATGGTTTGACGTTTCACATCAAGCGATCGTATGATGGCACACATATATTTAAGAATATTCAATTTGATGACCAAGGCAAACACTTTGATTTTACAGAGCGAGTGCAAGCTTTAAAGAGAGGGGATTTCGAAGATTTACTTTCTAAAGCTGGTTTCAAGGTTGTTGGATTAATGGGAGATTATGAATTAAATTCCTTCGATGCCCAACAGAGTGATCGCCTTATTTTAATCGCGCACCAATGAATGAATTTGTAGGAGTTCTCATTTTAGTACTTGCTGTTCTTCTGGGTGGAGGAATTGTGGTTGGTTTAGAGCGTGCGAATAAGAGCACAATGATTAAACTACTTCTTTCTTTGAGTGGAGGATTTTTATTGGCGATTTCTTTCATTCATTTAATACCAGAAATTTATATTCATTCTGGGGAGAAGGTAGGGTATTACATCCTGCTAGGTTTTTTAATACAACTATTTTTAGAATATTTCTCCAAAGGAATTGAGCACGGTCACGTGCATGTACATGGTGGAAAAACAACAATTCCATGGACGTTATTTATTGCGTTAAGTGTGCATTCGTTGATTGAAGGAATTCCTTTAGAAGCTGGTTTTCACGTGGATATGTTGGATGCTCACCATTCGGAACCGTTGTTTTCTGGTCATGCGCACTCCCATGTTCATGTACATAGAGGGGCAGAAGGGTTACGCGGATTGTTTTTAGGAGTGGTTTTGCATAAAATCCCAGTGGCGATTGCATTAATGACGTTATTGATTGCATCTGGATTTTCCAAGTGGAAGGCTTGGGGCGTATTGGGAGTGTTTGCGCTAATGGCGCCGTTAGGAATAGTGCTGGGTCATTTCGGTGCAGCTCATTTTTTATTGGACATGGAAATCCTTTTAGCGATTGTAGTTGGTATGTTTTTGCATATTTCTACAACAATTATTTTCGAAGCCTCTGAAAATCACCGCTTCAATTTTGTCAAACTGATTAGTCTACTTGTAGGGGTAGTATTGGCGATATTTACATTATAGAATCTTGCGAACTACTCGTGGTTCATCATTCCTAATGCCAATTTAGCACGGATAATACGTAATACTGAGTCGTCGACCCGGCGTCTAAACGAAGCGTCTGTGTTATATTTGGATAGTAGTCTTGCGTGAGCAGCATCGGCATCCAACGGCATCAATGTAATATCACAACCTGCTTCGATGGCCAAAACTTCAGCTTCATGCACATTGCGAACGCCACCCATGTTAAGCGCGTCCGTTACAATCAACCCTTGAAAGTTTAAACTATCGCGCAGTAAATCAGTAACAATCCGCTTGGAAGTAGTGGCTGGCATTCCATCGGTTGAGTAGCGCGGATTGTTTTTTATAGCAATGTGTGCTACCATTATACTTAAAACATGCTGGTCAATCAGTGGCGGGTAGTAATTCAATTCTTTCATTTCACCATCGATGTAGACTAACTTTTCATGCGTGTCTCCTACAACGTATCCGTGCCCAGGAAAATGTTTGGCTGTTGCGATGATGTTGTGTTTTTGCGTGGTTTGAATAAATGCATTCGACCACGGGATAACGCTGTCTGGGACATGACCGAAACTTCTCCAACCTACTGTTTTGTTTGGAGACATGTCTACGACTGGAGCGAAATTATAATTGATACCAATGGCATTGAGTTCTGTAGAAATTTGTTCTGCACAGGCTATTACTTCGTCCATGTTTTTAAGGGTGTTTGCCTTTGCTATTGGGGGGGTGTTCGTAATTTTTCGATTGATCAAGCTCGGCTCGGCATCGGCACTATAAAAAAATGGTAACTTTCCATTCTGCTTATTCCAAGTGTTGTATTCAGCAATCCATGCAGTAAATTCCTCTCTAGTTCCGTTAAGCATAAGAAGACCACCTATTTTTCCTTCTCGAATTAACCGGTCAATTTTTTCTTTAGGTTGTCCGTGTTTTCCTATCGCCGGCATGATGAGCTGCGCCACGCGATCGGCAGGCGAAAGGCTGTCAAATATGGCGTTGGTTTGTGCGTCCAATTGAGTATTGGTTCCGAAGAAATCGGATAATTCAAATTGGATGTGCTGTACTTCTGGAGAAGGAACAGTTTCTAATGTGTGCTCTTGCCCGCACGACTGAATACTAAGGAGGATTAAACTAAAGAAGATACTTAAAATACGCATACTTAAAATTTAAAAATGAGTTCTATTTCCATGTGGCCAGAAACGCTAAGTGCTACAGGACAGGTCTTAGCGGCGCGTTCTATTTTTGTACATGTTTTTTCGTCCCAACCATTATTTGTAAGGTCTAGAGTTAACTCTAATCGACCAATTCTGCGCGGGTGCGATGCCATAATTTTTGTAACAGTTCCTTCTCCATGCTCGAACGGTAAGTCATGTTCTTGACAGAAAATACCGATGATGGTAAGCATACATGACAAATATGCTGTGGCGACTAGATCGGTTGGAGAAAAACTTTCTCCTTTCCCCTTGTTGTCAATAGGAGCGTCGGTAACAAACTCTGTTCCTGATTGAATATGTGTGCAGGAGTTGCGAAGATTACCGGAGTATGTCACTTTTGCTGTTGCCATAAATGGATAGATTTTCGTATCTTTGTTTGTGGGTTGTGAAAATAGCTATTTTTGTAAAAGGAAAGCTTATTTTGACGTTTGTTTAACAAAATAGGTTCCAACAAATAAAACGATCTGTTGTTAACGACGATAACATGGAAGAAACGATACTAAATAGCGAGGTAAAAACACGCATCGGTAAACCGAAATGGTTGCGTGTCAAATTGCCTACTGGAGAGAATTATAGAAAAGTTCGCCAATTGGTGGATGAGCATAAATTGCATACCATATGCGAAAGTGGGAGTTGTCCCAATATGGGAGAGTGTTGGGGGGAAGGTACAGCGACTTTCATGATTTTGGGAAACATTTGTACTCGATCTTGCGGGTTTTGTGCCGTTCAAACTGGACGTCCTGATGCAGTGGATGAATACGAACCTGGACGAGTTGCCTATTCGGTGAAAGTGATGGGAGTGAAACATGCAGTAATTACTTCGGTTGATCGTGATGATTTAGCCGACGGAGGTGCTGAAATTTGGGCACAGACGGTACGAGCAATTCGTAAGCAATCTCCGGGAACTACCTTAGAAACATTAATTCCGGATTTTGCTGGTAAATGGGAAAACTTACAAGTAATTATTGACGTTGCGCCGGAGATAGTTTCACACAATTTGGAAACGGTTCGCCGATTGACCAAGCAAGTGCGTATTCAAGCCAAGTACGATAGAAGTTTAGAGGTGCTGTTTCGTTTGAAAAAAGGAGGTATGCGGAGTAAGTCGGG
>JALQTG010000082.1 GCA_023264075.1 Crocinitomicaceae bacterium | reverse complement strand
CGGTAGATAGGAACATAGCGTCCATTTCCAAGTGTTGCAGCTTCGCGCATGCTTTTTTCGGCTTTTTCGTTGTTTTTAATCCCGACTACACTCATAGTGATTCCCTTTTTGAGGTATTTTGAAATGAATTTTTCATAGTCGCCAGAGGCACGATTAAATCCTCCATCGGTGATGATGATGATATGATTATTTCCATTCTTAATAAAGTTGCGCTTTGCTTGTTTGTATCCCAGCTTGATTCCGGCTCCACCTGCTGTGAGACCTTGAGCACGCATGCCGCTAACGGCCTCTTTAATTGCTTCCTTTTTGCTACCTTTTATGGATGGGAGTATCACTTTTGCATTGCTAGCATAGGACACCAGTGCGATTCTGTCCTCTGGACGAAGCATATCCGATAATTCAAATAAAGAGTATTTCATGAGTTCTAAACGATCCACTTGACTCATAGAGGAAGAGACGTCAATGACAAAAACAATGTTGATGGGGTTGAAGTATTGTGCATCGAAATTGTCTGAAGGTAATTCGGCAAGAGCTGGGGGGATGATTTCATCGAAACTGGGAGTAGAGTCAACTACCGGCTCTTCTTTTTCAAGGATGTCTTTTAACTTATCAAGGAGCACACTTTCATTCTCTTGAACTGGCTCATCAATGATTTCGATTTCATTTTCTTGTGGTGGAACTTCAGCGATAATTGGTTCGTCTTCTATGACCTCTTTTTTTGTCAGTTCTAGAACAATAAAGTTTCGCTTAAAATTCACGTAAGCACCTAACTCTGCTGGGTAGTAATCAGAATTTGACGCGTAGAAATACGTGAGCCCAAGCGGAATTTGGTCGGTATATTTCCCATCACGTTTTGTGGTCCATTTGGCGATGGGACGACCATTTTGAAGGATAGTAACGGAAGATTTTTCCAATGGCTTCTTTGTTTCTGCATCAATGGTAAGAACGGTCAGTGAAAAATCGAGGGGATTACCTTCGCCTGGTTGTTGGTTGAAGTTAGGGCAGGCCGTAAAACTATTATTGCCCCTTTCTGGAACATCTTTCATTTCCCCTTTCAATCGAATGATGGTAGGTTCATTTCGGTCACTGGTGTAAACGGGTATTTCATAATCGAATCGACCTTTTTTCGTAGGATTTACTTGAAAACGAAGAACGGTAGAACTGTCTTTCAACATCATAGCTCCACGTTGAATGTAGACAACCTCCGCAGGTTTTTTAACACTCAAAATATACGCAACATCTCCTGTATTATTCTTTATGTATATATCAACAAAACGGTCGGAATAGGAATAGATTTCGCCAAAGTCATGACGTGTTTTGTCAAAAACAGTTTGGCTATTTCCGAAGATCGAAATACCTGTGAAAACTATGAAAAATAAAAGCTGACGCATAATATCGTATAATCTTTTGCTGAAATTCGGTTACGAAACTAACAAAAAGAGCGCCTAAAAAATACCTTCTTCGGAACAGGTTAAAGGTTGCAGGTTGCGCATAACCTGAAACTTGAAACCTGCAATGCGCTAAGCGCACAACCTTTTGCCCCTATGCTTTTACGCCTAACGCTTGCATCAATGCTTCTGCTAATGCTTGGTCAGCATTTCCGAACTTAGCAGTATAGTCGTCAAAACTTCTCTTGATAACTTCTTTTGCTTCGTCAGCACCATATACGTGAGTGATTTCGACATTTTTACTGTTTCCTTCCAAATCTTTGTATGTGAGGAAAAAGTGTTTTACGCGGTCGATGACCATTTTCGGCATATCTGAGATATCTTTAATGTCACCGTAAGCTTGATCTCCTTTTAAAACTGCAATAATTTTATCGTCTGCTTCACCTCCATCAATCATTCGGAAACCACCTACTGGAATTGCTTCCATTAAGATGTTTCCACGATTCACCTGACGCTCTGTTAAAACACAAATATCCAAAGGGTCTTGGTCACCAACAATACCTGTTTTGCCGGTTTTCTCTGTACAAAATTCTGCAATGCGCGTGTCGCAATATGTTTGTGGAACGAAACCGTACATACACGGCATGTGGTTCGAAAATTTTTGTGGGCGATCGATCATGATGAATCCTGAATCTTTGTCGACCTCGTATTTAATAGCGTCTGAAGGGACAATTTCAATGAACGCATTGACAATATCTGGTGTTTTTTCTCCTATGGAAACTCCGTGCCATGGGTGCGCTACAAATTTGTTATTAAATGCCTTCAATAGGTTTTGAACTTCTTTCATAAATAATATTTAAGATTGAATTTTTAAAATTCGGGCTGCGAAAATACAACAAATTTCCAAACAAAAAAATCACCATTAACGCCCGAAAGAAAAGTAATCCATTGGATTTAAGACTCCAGATGAGCTCCAGAGTTCAAAATGTAAGTGCGGTCCGGTAGAACGTTCTCCTGTATTTCCCACAATTCCAATAGGGTCACCAGCATTTACATTTTCCCCGGAATCTTTCAATAGTTTTTCGCAATGTTTATAAATAGAGGTCAACCCATTTGGGTGATTAATAACGAGGGTGTACCCATCTTTTTCGTCGTATCCAGCATGTACCACATTTCCTTTGTAGATGGCTAGAATTGGGGTGTTTTTAGGAGCGACGATGTCAACGCCTGGATGCGTTTGCTCTTTAAAATTTTGACTGATTTCGCCGGTGACCGGGTCCAAAAGGAATAAGTCTGTTCGGTAGTTGGAATTACTTGATTCTCGCTGACGCTGAGCGCGCGCCAGAACATCTTCTTCCAAGGCCTGCTCATCAATAGATCGGCTCGTATCAATTTCTGCGGGAGACGACTCGCGCTGAAGCTTCGTGGCATAATAAACAGAATCTATATCCAGTTTCCCAAGAAGAATATTTTGTAAGTTTTCAATATAGTTCGTTTGTTGGAGCACCATATTATCTAGTTGCTCCATTTTCTCATAAGCTTCTGCAATTTTGGCGCGACTTCCATCAGATGAACCGGCGGGAAGAATTGTTCCCAGCGGGGTGTAAGAGAAAAGTAAATAGAACAACCCAAAGAGAAGTAGTAGCAACAATATGAGTGAACTAATGATTTGAATTCTCGATATGCGTATCACCCACGATTGCTCGAAAGTTTTTGGGTCCATACCTACGATTCGTGTAGCTTTTTTGAGCCAATTCCCCAAACGATTTTCTTTCGGCATAGTGAGCGATTAATCTGATGTTCACCACAAATTTATGGTTTAGGTTGAACAACGTGCACCTAATTTCGTTAAATAATTAAAATAGCACGAATTATTCACATTTTTTTGGCCTGTTCTTTGTACTTTGTAGGCAACTTTTCAAGAATTAAATCGTTTACATTAAAGATGCGAATTCTATCCCTCATATTAACCCTCGTTTTGACCTCTGTATTAGGTCGCGCGCAGCTAGTTACTTCGGGTGGAATTTCGCCAAATGCATTAGTTCAGAATGTGTTAATAGGTCCGGGAGTGCAAGTTTCTAATGTTTTTTATTCTGGTTCCGCTGGTGCTATTGGAACGTTCAAC
>JALQTG010000053.1 GCA_023264075.1 Crocinitomicaceae bacterium | reverse complement strand
GGTACTGGCGCCAGAACATGAATTGGTAGCAAAAATTACCACCGACGAATACAAAAAAGCAGTTGAAGAATACCGACAAACAGCAGCGTTGAAATCAGAGCGCGACCGTATGTCGGATGTAAAAAATATATCGGGACAATTTACAGGGGCCTATGCTGTTCACCCACTGAATGGAGAAAAAATTCCAATTTGGATAGGGGATTACGTATTGGCATCCTACGGAACAGGAGCTGTAATGGCCGTTCCTTGTGGAGATCAGCGCGATTGGGATTTCGCTCGTAAATTCGAAATTCCCATTAAAAACGTTTTTGAAGGTGTTTCGATTGATGAAGAGGCCTACACAGAAAAAAAAGGAACGATAGCGAATTCAGATTTCCTAAATGGACTTGAAGTAAAAGCGGCAATCAAAAAGGCGATTGAAGTATTAGAGGAAAAAGGCATTGGAAAATCGAAAACGAATTACCGTTTGCGCGACGCCGTATTTTCTCGTCAACGCTATTGGGGAGAACCATTTCCTTTGTATTACGAAAACGGAATTCCTAAATTAATTGAAGACGAATTTTTACCAATCCCGTTACCTGAAGTAGATAAATATTTACCCACAGAAGACGGCAAACCACCTCTTGGAAACGCTGAAACATGGTCGTGGTGCCGAAACATGAAAATCATTAAACCCAACGAAAAACAAAACGGTGTATGCACATGGCCAATAGAATTAAACACCATGCCAGGCTGGGCTGGAAGTTCTTGGTATTTCCTACGCTACATGGATCCCCACAATGAAGAGGCGTTCGTTAGCAAAGAAAAAGTAGATTACTGGAAAAATGTAGACCTCTATATCGGCGGCGCAGAGCACGCTACAGGACATTTGTTATACGCTCGATTCTGGACGAAATTCCTAAAAGACCGTGGATTTATCTCATTTGACGAACCGTTTCAAAAGATGATCAATCAGGGGATGATTTTGGGAAGAAGTAGTTTTGTTTATCGTGATCGTTCATCAGGGAAATTTGTTTCTCTCAATAAAAAGCAAGGATTGGATTTGGTTCCTCTGCATGTTGATATCAATATTGTTGATGGAGAAAAACTAGATATCGAAGCCTTTAAAGCATCGCGCGACGAATATGCGAATGCCGAATTCATTTTAGAAGACGATGGCACCTACATCTGCGGAAGCGAGGTAGAAAAAATGTCCAAATCCAAGTATAACGTTCAAACCCCAGATGACCTAGTAGAGCAGTTTGGCGCGGATACGTTAAGGATGTATGAAATGTTTTTAGGTCCATTGGAGCAGGCTAAACCTTGGGATACTAAAGGAATAAACGGTGTGCACAACTTCTTGCGTAAATTATGGCGCTTGTTTCATGATACCGACGGCAACCTCGATTTAACGGCCGGAGAACCCGATGCGAAATCGTTGAAAACACTCCACAAAACCATCAAAAAAATCCAAGATGACATGGATCGCTATGTATTCAACACAGCCGTTTCTGCGTTTATGATTTGTGTCAACGAATTGACCGAACAAAAATGCAACAACAAAGCGATTTTACAAGAGTTGGTGATCTTGCTTGTGCCTTATGCCCCTCACATAGCAGAAGAATTATGGGTAAAACTTGGCAACGAACTGGGTACGGTGAGCGATGCTCAATTTCCAACATTTAACGAGGATTATTTAGTTGAAAACACCTTCGCTTACCCTGTAAGTTTTAATGGAAAAATGCGCTTTACCTTCGAATTACCGACGAACTTAACCAAAGATGAGGTGGAAAAAGAGGTGATGTCCAGCGAACAGGCCCAAAAGTATTTGGAGGGTAAATCACCGAAAAAGGTGATTATCGTTCCGGGAAGGATTGTAAATGTGGTGGTCTAACTTTCTTGAAATCCAGCTCCAGGAGTTAAGGATTAATAACATAATTGTAACTGCTCAGTATCTATGATATGTGATTGGAAGTTATTTCTAATAAATATACATATTAACGGTTTGTTAACAGACTTCATTTAATAGCCCATCTGTTATCTTAAAGATCATCGTAAAGATTACCAAGACTATGCGAAATCTTAAGTAAAGCGAATTTATTTTTGATTTCAAGTTCGGCCAGTTTAATACGTCCATTGATATAGCTAGATTCACGGGAATTGACTAAGAACAGTGAGCTTTCCCCATTATCAAATTTGCGTTGCTCACCAGTCAGTAATTGCCTTAAATCGACTACTGTTTTAGTATATATAGACAATTGGTTCGATGTGGTTTGAAATTCGTTTACCGCCTGCTGACTTTTTATGTTCAGATGTTGAAGTTTGAAGCTGTAATCTAATTCTGCATCCCTTAATTTCAACTTCGCAATTTGGAGTCCTCCACGCCCAGATCGAAGAAAAATAGGCATTTTAAATTCAAGTCCCCAGTTGTAATTATCTAAGGTGTAATTACTTGCGAAGTTATCTACAAAAGGTTCATTGAGCAAGTTGTACTTTACGTTTAATTCCGGCTTTATGGATTCCAATTTCAATTTTCGTTGAATGTCGTATTCCTCAACTTTAAGACTGGCCTTTATTGCTTCTGGATGGTTGGTAATTACAGAATCAATCTCATTTCTGAGGTAGTCGCTTAAAATGTTCAGCGGATAATCAAAATCCGTCTGTGGAGCTATTGACTCTGCCAGTTCTAAAGGTACTACATAGTTCGCCCAAAGGAATGTCGAGACAAAGGCCTTCGTGTTCAACTCTGCGAGTTCAGCCTCTGCCAAAAGCATTTGTCGATTTTGCAATTGAATACTTGCTTCGAGGGTATCGATGTATGGTATATCTCCAAGCAATGCATTTTGTTTAACTGCTTGCAAACGAACTTGTGCTAGTTCTAGTCCTTCCATTTGTATTTCCTTTGTTATCACTGCCAGTTGCCATTGGAAATAGGCTTTCGAAGCATCAAGTAAAAGGTTGTTAAGGATTATTTTTCGTTCCTGCTCGGTGGAAACCTGACCCAGTTGAGCAGTTTTAAGCATAGCCCTTCGTTGGTCCATTATCAAACCCTTTCCTAGTTTTAGGCTAACTCCAGAATAAGTAAGTCCGTTATCCGGTAATGTATATTGCGCACTCAAATAGTCACCATTTGCTTGTTCGATTCCGCTGTAAAATTCAATCCCATACCACGTAGGAATACGAATTCCACCATCAAAAATTCGATAGTATCGACTTCCTTCAAATTCTTTTTGATTGAGCTCCGTATAAAGTTCTGGATCGAATGCCCCGCGTGATTCAAGCACAAAGAGCTCTCCGATATGTGCTGTAATTTCAGCTTGGGCTGAAATAGGGTGATTCGTCTTTACATAGTTAATGTAATCGACAAATGGCAAAACCGGTTCCTGTCCCTTTGCATGCTGGCCAGTCGAGACAACTAGAAGAACAAGTAAATATGTTGTTAATTGCTTCATTTCTCTTGTTGGTAGTCTTCCGGATATAAATATTTATTGCCTGAATAATAATCAGGAGGGAACCCGTTGAATTGACGCCAAAGCTCATACCAAATCGGTACATCATGGAGCAATAGAATACTATTGGATCCAGCACCAATTCTAAGTGCTTCAGGCCATTCTTGTTCGTTCGGGTCTTGTGAAACTAAAATACGGTAATTCCCATTAGGACTTATCATGTTGTCAATAGCGAATACACGTCCACCATAGGTTCCGTAGCTGGTGTTTGGCCAACCACTGAAGACAATCGCCGGCCATCCGTCGAATTGAATGCGGACTTTTTGATCTAGCTTAATAAGTGGAAGGTCGATCGGGCGTACGAACATTTCTACAGCATATTCATATTCGTAGGGCATTATTGTTAATATTTCTTCACCTTCTTTAATAGTTTCACCAATTCCAGACTGAATAGTTTTCGTTATGAATCCTTTGATGGGAGACGTAATGTAATACATTCCTGCTCGAATCGTGTAATTGGCTAGATCATTCCTCAATTTGTTTACCTCATTTTCAGTGTCAAATTTCGCCGATTGAGTTGAGAACTTATCCGATTGCACTTTGGCGATTGAATTGTCGTATTGCGCCTTTAGTGAGATTAATTCGACGCGCGCATTGATTACCTCATTCTGACTAGTCAACAATTTGTTTTCCGCAGATATCTTTCCAGCCTGAGCACGTTGTAGCGCCATTCTTCTAGTTTCCAAATCGGTTAACGATTTTAATCCGTCTTTGTACAACAGTTCCATTCGATTTAGCTGGTCGTTTGCGATATTGTAGTTTATTATTGCTGCTTGAAAATCAATACTGTCGCTTTGTACTTTCAATTCGGATTGTTTGAGTTTATTGCGCGCTTGTTCGATTTTTAAATTTCGGGTTTCGTTGAGGGCAATTAACTGATTTTCGACTGCATTTAACTTTTCTTCATAAGATTTTACAGAAGATTCTTTTGCCTTTAACTGATCAGCTGTTCGATCAATTAGCTCTGGGTTGAAATAAGCGTCTTTTACTTCTGAGATGAAAAGAATAGTGTCTCCGGGTAGAACAAGCTCCCCTTCTCGGACATACCACTTTTCAATTCTACCACCAATAATACTATTGATCGTTTGAGGCCTTTTTTCAGGAGTAAGTGTAGTTACGTACCCTTTTCCGCGAATATTTTGAGTCCAAGGTAAAAATATAAATACGAGAAAAATAACAGCCAACCAAGTGATTAATCGAAGAAAAACCCTACCGGATTTTTTGGCTTCTACTTTGTTCAAAATAGGTATGTTCTTGTTGGCAAAGTGGGTTTTCAGATTGTTGGGTGAAATATTCAGCATTACCAGTTATTTTAATTCGTTTTTCATTTCCTCATAATTTCCTTTCTTCTTGATCTCACCGCCGTCCATAATCACTATGTTATCAAATTTTTGTGCAATGTAAGGATCTGAAGAAGAGGCGATCACTGTCCATTCATTGCTTGGATGTGTTATAAAATCAACGATTTCACGTTTGTGCACTTCATCGATGTGTTCAAATGTGTACTCAAACAATAAAATTTTAGGTTTGTCGGCTATTGCACGAGCAATAATAAGCTTTTGAATGATACTTCTTGGGAGCTTGCTTCCATAAGGCTGAATTTCAGAATCAAAGCCTTTGGGTAAGCTTTTCACAAAGTCTTGAAGTCCTAAGTGTTCGATAGCCCACTTCACATTTTCAAATGTTGCATTGGCTCGTCCCATAGTAATATTATCAATAAGTTTTCCCTCGAACAAGTCTTCGCCGTCCAAACAGGTTCCAATTATCGTACGGAGTGATTCTATGTTTAAATTATCACGAGGAAGCCCATCATAAGAAACAACACCCTCGTTGATGTCGTATAGCCCAGCCATTACATGCAGCAATGTACTTTTACCGGAGCCATTTTGTCCTGCAATTAAAAGTCTCTCACCATCATTTATCGTAAGATTGATATCTTGGAGTGTTTTTCGATTTGAATGAGGATAAGTAAAGCTAAGGTTTTTAATGTCTATGGACATACCGCATGTTTGGCATTCCTTCATAATGTCCAACCCATCAGTGGATTCTAATTCTAGGTCAGTTACCTGCCCCACTTTTTCCAATGATGTGAGCGTGTCGTAGATTACATCTAAACTAACAATTAGTTTTTCAACTGATGCGATTACAAGTAAAATAATGATTTCAGCTGCTACGAATTGACCGATATTCATGACTTGTTCCATTACCAAAATTCCACCTACGGCTAGAAGGGTAGTAGCGATAACGACCTTAAATACGACCAAAAGCGCATATTGTTGAATAAGTACCTTAAAATGATTCTCACGAGAATCAATGTAGTTGCTAACATGACCTTCGGCCTCTGTGATAGGAAGGTCTGTTCGCCCTGCAAGTTTGAAGGAAATACCTGTACGAGCGACTTCTTCCAGCCAATGTGCCAAGCGATATTTGTGTTTAGATTCTGTTAAACTCGTTGAAAGTCCCTTTTTTGCAGTAATTCTGAATATAAAGTAAACAAATAATACAAGGAATATACTATAAACAATAAAGAAAGGGTGGTACAGTGAAAGTAGAATTAATCCAAATACAACTTGAATCGCTGCAGTAGAGATAGAAATAAGGATTTTAGATAATCCTTTTTGTATGTTCATTACGTCGAAATAACGATTCATTAATTCTGGTCCGAACTGATTATACATCGCCTCAATTTTAATTTTTGGTATGCGATAGGCAAATTCAAAGGCAGCTCGTGTGAAGATTTTTTGTTCAATGTTCTCAGTGATCCGCAATTGAAAGATTTGTAAAATTCCATTCCCTGCAATTCCCAGAACAACAAAAAATACTAGGACAATCCAAGCAGAGTTCACTTGCCCACCTTGAATAAGATTGATGATTGCCTGGATCCCTAAAGGTAGAGTGAGACTCACAATACCACTGAATATGGCATAGGCGTATACACTCTTGATTTCTTTAGAGTCGGGTTGCAACAACTTCCAAAATCGTTGAGTTGTTGTATAGGAGTCAGTTTCTTTTTCTACTTGCATTTTAGTCAATTACTTTAAGTACCATTTCAACATAAAATTCACTTACTGTATCTTCATCTGCATAGTTGTTCGACAAAGTAGGAAGATGGTCTTGAAAAAATCGTTGATGGTGAGCGCCTTCAATGATTGTAGATATTAACATATTAGGATACTTATAGTTTGGATTAATACTCGTAATTATTTCCGCAACTTTCGAAACAATATTTTTATATCCAAGAAAAGCCCCTTCTTTATTTTCAATATCAACATCTTTGTGCATGTAAGACTTTGAGGATTCTGTAATAATAATTTGGTTCAATTTAATTTCGTTTATGTGCGAAAATGACCCATCTTCCTCCACTTTTTTAGTGAGTACGTGAACGGCTCTTTTGAGTTGATCCTTCTTGTCTTCTACATTAATAATACTGTAAAGTAGATGTGACTCCAACCAGGCCCAGTACCAGCTCGTCATATAAAGAAGTAATTTATGTTTGTTTTCAAAGTACCTGTAAATAGAAGATTCAGTTGATCCAATTTGATCAGCCAATTTTTTGAAGGTAAAATGATCGAAACCAAAAGCATCAATAAGGTTTATACTTCCTTCGATAATCCGCTTTCCAAGCTCGCTCGTTTCGGGATCCTTCAAGTAGATGGAAGGATTAACCTTT
>JALQTG010000020.1 GCA_023264075.1 Crocinitomicaceae bacterium | reverse complement strand
CTTTGAAGCCCATCTTTCCAGCAGAAGACCAAGAAATAACTTGTCCACTACCGTTTGTTAAAGAAATAATGATGTTATTGAAGGTAGCTTGAATATGCGCTTCGCCAACTGCATCTACTTTAACATTTTTCTTCTTCTTTTGATTCGATTTTGCCATCTTACTTATTATTTAGTTGCTTTTTTCTTGTTAGCAACAGTTTTTCTCTTACCTTTTCTAGTGCGTGAGTTGTTCTTCGTACGTTGACCTCTCAATGGAAGACCAGCCCTGTGACGAATACCTCTGTTACATCCGATATCCATCAATCGTTTGATGTTCAATTGAACTTCTGAACGAAGTGCACCTTCCACTTTAATGCTGTTGATAGCATTACGGATTAATGCAATTTGATCATCATTCCAATCCTGTACCTTGATGTTAACATCGATACCGTTTCCACTCAAAATTTCTTGAGCAGTGCTGCGTCCGATCCCATAAATATATGTCAAACCGATTACACCACGCTTGTTTTTTGGTAAATCTATACCTGCAATTCTAGCCATAATTGTATACTTATCTTAACCTTGACGTTGTTTAAACTTAGGGTTCTTTTTGTTTATCACATAAACCCTTCCCTTTCTCTTCACGATCTTGCAATCTGCTGATCTCTTTTTTACTGATGCTCTTACTTTCATCTCAAATTTATTTTCGGGTTTCCCCAATTTATTTGTATCTAAATGTTATTCTACCTTTCGTTAAATCATAAGGGGACATTTCCAACTTCACTTTATCTCCAGGAAGAATCTTAATGTAGTGCATTCTCATCTTACCAGAAATATGTGCTGTAATCACATGTCCATTCTCTAATTCAACTCGGAACATCGCATTTGACAATGCTTCTACGATTGTTCCATCTTGTTCTATTGCTGCTTGTTTTGCCATAATCAATTACATTCCTGATAATTCTCCTTGAGATCTTCTACCACGAATTTTTGTTCCCTCCATCAAACCATCGTAATGACGGTTTAATAAATACGACTCAATTTGTTGCAATGTATCTAATACTACACCTACCATAATTAGCAAGGATGTTCCACCAAAGAACAATGCAAATGCATCACCCACTCCGAATTGAACAGCAATTGCAGGAAGGATAGCTATTAACGCAAGGAAAATAGATCCTGGCAATGTAATCTTAGAAACCAATTCATCAATAAAATGTGCTGTTTCATCTCCTGGGCGAACTCCTGGAACAAATCCACCGTTACGCTTCAAATCGTCAGCCATTTTCTTTGGGTTAATCATAATTGCCGTATAGAAATACGTAAACACAATGATTAACAACGCAAGAACCAAATTGTACCAAAATCCGAAGATTCCGAATTGTGTTCCCATTAACATTACTGGCACTGTCATAATCGCCTGAGCAAATATAATCGGCATTACACCAGAAGAATTTACTTTAATTGGCAAATACGAACGAGCACCTTGCGCTGATGCTGCATCGCCTCTCATACCTGCAACACGCTTTGCATAGTTCATTGGGATCTTACGTACACCTTGAACGATTAAAACGGTTAACATAACGATGAGCATGAATACAACAACTTCGATGATCACTTTCAAAGGAGCATTAGAAATAGATTCCGCCACGAATGCTTGAGGCAAGCGCGCGATAATCCCAACAGTAATCAACAAAGAAATACCGTTTCCAACACCTCGATCAGTGATACGTTCTCCTAACCATACAGCAAACATTGCACCTGCTACTAATACAAGTACAGACTGCGTCCACCATAAAGGAGAATCGATAAATTCAGCAGGAATGGCACCTTTACCGTGAACATACAATGTTAGGTAACCAGGAGCCTGCACAGCACAAATGATAATGGTTAGAATTCGTGTATAATTATTAATTCTCTTTCTACCGCTTTCTCCTTCTGCTTGCATTTTTTGCACCGCTGGAACGGCCATCCCCATCAACTGCATGATAATCGATGCAGAGATGTACGGCATAATTCCAAGTGCTAAAAATGAGGCATTAGTAAAACCACCACCAGATAACAAACCAAGTAACCCTTCGATTGTACCAGCATCAGCAGCTTCAGTACCCAATTTGGCACTGTCTACACCAGGAAGAACGATAAAGCTTCCAATACGGAAAACGAGAATCAGTGTGAACGTCACAATCAACCTTCTTCTGAGTTCTTCAACTTTCCAGATATTCTTTATACTTTCAATAAACCTTTTCATTTGGTAAAATAGTTTGCAAAGTTAATTAGATTTCTGAACAATTCCCACCTTGGGCTTCGATTCCTGCTTTCGCAGAAGAAGAAAATTTGTGTGCAGTTACATTAATCTTTGCATTGAGTTCACCACGTCCAAGAATTTTAACCAATTCGTTTCGACCAACAAGTCCGTTTTCACGTAATACCTCTGGCGTAATTTCAGTTAAATTTTTCTTTTCTACTAGTGCTTGGATGATATCAAGATTGATGGCTTTGAATTCAACACGGTTAATGTTCTTAAAACCAAATTTGGGAACACGACGTTGAAGCGGCATTTGTCCACCTTCAAAACCTACCTTCTTACTGTAACCAGATCTTGATTTCGCTCCTTTGTGTCCGCGAGTAGAAGTACCTCCATAACCGGAACCTTGACCTCTACCAATGCGACGCTGACTTTTTACGGCGCCTTTCGCTGGAGTTAAATTATTTAGATTCATTTCTTTCAATTTTTAAGGGTTCTACTCAACTACTTTTACTAAGTGTTGAACTTTTTTGACCATACCAAGAATTTGAGGAGTTGCCTCTTTTTCTACGATGTGATTTAATTTTCTCAATCCTAACGCTTTGATCGTGTCTTTCTGTCTTTTCGGACGTTTAATAGCGCTTTTAACTTGCTTAATTTTAATTGTAGCCATTTCGTTATTATTAACCGTTAAACACTTGATCAATCGAAATTCCTCTTTGCTTCGCTACGGAAACAGCATCTCTCATTTGAGAAAGTGCATCCATAGTAGCTTTAACCACGTTGTGTGGGTTAGAAGAACCTTGAGATTTCGCTAATACATTGTGAATTCCAACACTCTCTAATACGGCACGCATCGCACCACCTGCGATTACACCTGTACCATTAGAAGCTGGCTTAAGTAGAACACGAGCTCCACCAAACTTACCCTTTTGTGCGTGAGGCACAGTAGAGTTGATGATTGGAACTCGAATTAGGTTTTTCTTCGCGTCATCGATACCTTTAGAAATTGCTTCTGTTACCTCTTTCGCTTTACCTAATCCATGACCTACGATTCCGTTTTCATCTCCTACTACAACGATAGCAGAGAAACTGAACGTACGTCCACCTTTTGTTACCTTAGTAACTCTATTTACCCCAACCAATTTGTCTTTCAACTCAATTTCTGAGGATTTTACTCTATTTAAAACTTTTGCTGCCATTTCAATTAAAATTTAAGTCCACCCTCACGAGCTGAATCTGCTAGAGACTTTACTCTTCCATGATACAAATAACCATTTCTATCGAAAACAACTTGATTTACACCAGCTTTCAATGCTTTTTCAGCGATTAATTTACCCACTGCTGCAGCTTGTTCGATTTTTGGAAGTTTTTCAGTTTCTTTCATCATTTGTGATGAAGCGGATACTAATGTAATTCCTTTAAGATCGTCTACAATCTGTGCATAGATTTGCTTATTACTTCTATATACAGTAAGACGAGGAATCTCTGCATTACCAGAAACTCTCTTTCTGATTCTGCGTTTTATTTTAGCTCTACGAGCTATTTTACTAAATGCCATAATACAATTAATTAAGGTTATTTTTTACCTGCGGATTTACCGGCTTTTCTTCTTACTTCTTCTCCTCGATAGCGGATACCTTTTCCTTTGTATGGTTCAGGTTTACGGAAAGAACGAATTTTGGCAGCTACTTGTCCAATCAGTTGCTTGTCGTGAGACTCAAGTGTAACAACCGGTGCCTTACCTTTTTCAGTAAGCGCAGATACCTTAACTTCTGCAGGAATACTCATGATAATCGGGTGAGAATAACCTACAGACATATTCAAGAGTTGACCTTGAGCTTCTGCACGGTAACCTACACCGATGACTTCTAATTCCTTCTTATACCCTTCCGAAACACCAACTATCATATTGTTAATCAATGCACGGTACAAACCATGTTTTGATCTATGATCTGGCGCATCTGTCGCGCGATGGAAAGTGAGTACACCGTCTTCCTGTGAAATCGTCACAGATGCATCAACTTCTTGAGTCAACTCACCTTTAGGGCCTTTCACAGTGATAACGTTTCCGTCAACTTTCACTTCAATTCCACTCGGGATTGTAACTGGGGATTTACCTATCCTTGACATTTTTGTTATTTACTTTAATATTAATATACGTAACAAAGTACTTCACCACCAACTTTCAAATTACGTGCTTCTTTATCAGTAATGATACCTTTAGAAGTAGAGATAATCGCAATTCCAAGACCGTTAATTACTCTTGGAAGTTCAGTTGAGTTCGTGTACTTTCTTAAACCTGGCTTAGAAATACGCTGTAGCGATGTAATCGCTGGCGTTTTTGTAGACGGGTTATACTTTAATGCAATCTTAATAGTGCCTTGTTTGTCATCCTCTTGGAATGCAAAATTTGTGATGTATCCTTTTTCAAAAAGGATCTTAGTCATCGCTCTTTTTACATTAGAACCAGGGATTTCAACCACTTTTTTACCGGCACTACTCGCGTTTCTAATACGCGTTAAATAATCTGCTATCGGGTCTGTATTCATTTTTTTTCTAATAATATGATTACCAACTAGCCTTTTTAATTCCTGGGATTTTCCCAGCAAGCGCCATTTCTCGAAATGTCACCCTCGAAATTCCAAACTGTCTCATGTATCCTCTTGGACGACCAGTAAGACCACAACGATTGTGCAATCTTACTTTAGATGAGTTTGCAGGTAATTTCTGAAGTGCATCCCAATCACCGGCCTCTTTCAAAGCAGCTCTTTTTGCAGCATACTTCTCAACTAAGGCTTCTCTTTTGCGCTCACGCGCTTTCATTGATTCTTTTGCCATATTCCTATTTTTTCGTGAATGGGAAACCAAACGCGTCTAACAAAGCTTTTCCTTCCTCATCGTTAGGAGCACTTGTTACGATGGTAATATCCATACCTAAAATTTTGTTTACTTTGTCTATATCGATCTCAGGGAAGATGATGTGTTCTTTAACACCCATATTGAAATTTCCACGTCCATCAAAACCTTTCGCAGGTACACCTTTAAAATCACGTGTACGTGGAAGAGCGATTGAAATCAAACGATCTAAAAATTCATACATTTTATCTCCACGCAAGGTAACTTTTGTTCCGATTGGCATTCCTTTTCTTAACTTGAAGTTAGAAACGTCCTTTTTCGAAATTGTAGCCACGGCTTTTTGGCCTGTGATAATTGTTAAATCATCCACTGCGCTATCAACAATTTTCTTGTCAGCTACAGCTTCACCGATACCTTGAGAGATAACGATTTTTTCAATTTTGGGAACTCTCATTACAGATTTGAACCCAAATTTCTCAGTCAATGCAGGGATAACCTCCGTTGCATACTTTTCTTGAAGTCTTGGTTTATACGTCATGATTATATCTCCTCCCCTGTTTTCTTAGCGAAACGAACTAATTTTCCATCTTTATTCTCACGACGACCAACACGAGTTGCTTCACCGTTATGAACAAGCATGAGGTTAGATATGTGAAGACCCGCTTCTTTCTCCACAATTCCACCTTGAGGGTTCGCAGCACTTGGTTTAGTGTGACGTTTTACAACGTTAACACCTTCCACTACTACGCGCTCTTTGTTACGATCAATGGACTGCACTTTTCCTTCTTGACCTCGTGCTTCACCGCTTAAAACTTTAACGGTGTCACCTACTTTAATGTGTAATTTCTTTTGCATAATTTTACAATTTTAAAGCACCTCAGGAGCAAGTGAAACAATTTTCATGTAATTGTTCTCACGTAACTCACGGGCTACTGGTCCGAAAATACGAGTACCTCTCATCTCGTTTGCTTGGTTCAAAATAACCACAGCATTATCATCAAAACGAATGTAAGAACCATCTGCACGACGGATTTCTTTTTTCGTTCTAACTACTACCGCCTTGGCAACCTGTCCTTTCTTGACAGCTCCAGAGGGCATTGCGCTCTTGACAGCTACGACGATTTTATCTCCAACGGAGGCATAACGACGTTTTGTACCGCCTAAAACGCGAATACACAACACCTCTTTGGCTCCACTGTTGTCTGCTACTGCAAGTCTTGATTCTGTTTGTATCATTACTTAATGATTATTTAGCTCTTTCTACAATTTCTACTAATCTCCAATTCTTTAATTTACTTAAAGGTCGAGTCTCCTGAATTCTTACGGTGTCACCTTCGTTACACTCGTTTTTTTCATCGTGGGCGACAAATTTAGTAGTTTTTTTAATGAACTTACCATATTTTGGGTGTTTTACTTTACGTTCAACCGCAACAACGATGGATTTATCCATTTTGTCACTGGTTACTACACCTGTACGTTCTTTTCTTAAATTACGCTTTTCCATTTCGAGCAATTTCTAATTAACAAGCTTAAGCTTGTGTGTTTCTTTTACTCAATTCCGTATTCAATCTCGCAATCGTTTTTCTCAAATCACGAA
Source organism: Crocinitomicaceae bacterium (assembly GCA_023264075.1). Lineage (GTDB taxonomy): Bacteria > Bacteroidota > Bacteroidia > Flavobacteriales_D > Crocinitomicaceae > JALQTG01. The sequence continues at coordinate 803 of JALQTG010000020.1, read as the reverse complement.
TCTGAAGAGGATTTTCTAATGGAGCTACTTTATGATTTAAAAGTAACTTCATCATTTTCTCCTTTGATTCATCCAAACGATCGTTTAAATCTCCTAACGACAATTGTACGATTTCTTCTTGTTTCATTTTCCTTCTTATTTACCTGGGATAACATAATCGTTGCGAACAACGAATTTACATTTAACCGGCAGCTTTTGGGCAGCCAAACGAAGTGCTTCTTTAGCAGTTTCGTAAGGAACACCATCTGCTTCGAACATGATTCTACCTGGTTTTACAACAGCTACCCAATGACTAGGCGCTCCCTTACCTTTACCCATCCTTACCTCTGCAGGCTTAGAAGTTACAGGTTTGTCCGGGAAGATACGAATCCAAACTTTACCTTCTCTCTTCATGTAACGAGTAACGGCGATACGTGAAGCTTCGATTTGTCTGGAAGTGATCCATCCTGGCTCTAGGGTTTTCAATCCGAAAGATCCAAAAGCGATTTGACTACCTCTATGAGCAATTCCTCGGTTTCGACCTTTCTGAGCTTTTCTAAATTTAGTTCTCTTTGGTGATAACATCTCAATTAGTTTTTAAAGTCAAACACTTATTTCTTTCTACGTTGTTTTACACCACCTTTAGCACGGGGTCCTCCACCTTTCTTAGAATCCAAACCAATGTTTGGAGACAAGTCACGCTTTCCGAACACCTCACCCTTACAAATCCATACCTTGATACCGATACGGCCGTAAGTAGTATGCGCTTCAGCTAATGCATAATCAATATCTGCTCTGAAGGTATGAAGAGGGGTTCTACCTTC
>JALQTG010000002.1 GCA_023264075.1 Crocinitomicaceae bacterium | reverse complement strand
TCTTCATAAATGTGTTCTACTGGACTTAATGAAGTTTCTGTCACTAAGTTTCCTGATTGATCACCAAAGTTCCAAATATATGTTCCACCACCTATTGCCATAAATTCGAAAGGCGTTCCTTGGCAAATTGTTTCAGTTTCGTCGTATATGATATCTACATTATATTGAATATTATCACCATTGGTTCCAATCTCTACAAGCACTGAATCCGTGTAGGTGTTCCCACAAGCGTTGGTGATCGTAAAAGTAGCCATATAAGTTCCTGGATCGGAATAAATGTGTGATGTAACATCTACGTTCGCAATCCCTTGAACATAAACGGACTCAACTTGTGATGAGGTGCTGCCATCACCGAAGTCCCAAAAAACATCTCCCGCTCCTGAAGGGATAATGACAAACATATTCTCATCGCCAACACAGCCTTCTTGTTGCACATAACCAAATACATCACCAGGCCCCATAACGTAATCGTCAGTAACAACAATAGGGAAGTTAATTGTTGAGTCATTTCCACAAGCATTGGTAGCAGTAACGCTAACCGAATAACTTCCAAAATCTTCGTATTCATGCGTTATTCCAAAACCATTAAGAGTTGTTCCGTCTCCCATATCCCAAGAATAATTCAATCCTGAATTGTTTTGGGCTTGTAAAAACAAGGTGTTTCCGAGGCAAATTGAATCAATTTGTTGAGAGAACGAAAAATTAGTTATTGGTAGATTATTCTGAATTTCTAATTGAGTAGAAGTAGATGCGCTGAATCCACAACCATTGGTGACAATAACTTCCACGTTGTATATTCCAGCTGCATTGAAAACATGATTAATCTCCTGACCGCTGCCAGAAGCTCCATCACCAAAATTCCATGAATAATTTGTATATCCTTCCGACGCATAGAGATTCACATTAGTTGATGGGCAAGCAAGATTTGGGGAACCATAGGCGTACACATTATTAGGGTCAATAGGAATATTATTCGCGACAGTCACTGTTTCAGTGAGTGTTGTGGAACTTCCACATTGATTTTGAATAATGGTTATTACTTCATAGGTTCCTGGTGTTGAATAGGCATGAAAGCCATAGTCCTGTATAGTACTAAAACCATCTCCGAAGTCCGTATATACATCGTATTCATAGTTAGTGTTAAAGTTAATTTGATCACCTGGACAAACGTTTTGAGGATATACATATAAATAAGGATTCAAAACCGGAGAAGAGTTACTCACAACAATTGAATCATACACAGTAATTGAATTCCCACAACTATTTAGAATAGTTGCTGATATGTAGTACGTTCCTGCCGTTGAATAATTGTAGCTTGCAGTATAGCCTGCTTGATTCATTAGCGTATCAGATAAATCCCCCATGTAATAGGCTACGGATTGAGCACCCTGAGCATTAGCATAAAAATAAAATTGTTCCCCAGGACATATCGAATCTGGGAAATCATAATAGGGGTTATTAATAGGACTATTATTATCTACAACAATTGGTTCTGAAACAGTTAGCGTGTTTCCACATGAATTAGTAAGTGTAAAAGTAATTGTGTAATTACCAAGTGCTGCGTATGTGTGTTCCATCCAGTCATTGGTGACTGTAGACAGTGTATCGCCATTATCTCCAAAATAAATTAACACGTCAATTGGACCATCTTGCGTGTAAACATCAAAGTTGAATGGCTCTCCCGGACAAACGGTATCTGGTAAATATATGTTGGGTGTGGAAACAGGGGTAGATACATCTACAAAAACAGTGTCGATTAGAGTTGTATCATTCCCACATCCGTTGGTTATGTTGAGCGTGACTTCGTAGGCTCCAAAATTGGAGTAATTCCAGTTGGGACTGTTGGACGTAGATGTGTTTCCATCTCCAAAATCCCAAAGTAAATCTGAATATCCGCCATAGGGACCTCCATAAATATTATCTCCTGGACAAGCTTGTGTTGAGCTCATATAAAAACCTGGATATGGGTCTGTGGAAGAGAAGTATGGAGCAGTATTGATAATTTGGAGTGTGTCTTGGACAATAATAGCACCACAATCAGGGTCTTCATAAGAGATGGTTACGATGTATTGTCCAGGTGAAGAATAGCTGTGCTCGGCAGAGTTACCGCCAGAAATTGAGGTTCCGTCTCCAAAATCCCATATAAACGAGTTCCCGTTCGCAGGAATATACATGTTTACATTGTCATTCGAACAATGTGTATCAAGATTGTTGGAGAAATTAATGGAACTAGTACCACCTCCAATTGTGATTAATTCATAGCTAGATCCTAAAAAGTTCCAGTTGATATCATAGGCATACAAGTCTACCCAATATTGTCCAGAATTGACGTATACATGAGAAGGATTAGTCACATCGCTTACCAACGAGCCATCTCCGAAATACCAGTCAAAGTGTTCTCCTACGGAACTCGTATTTGTGAAATTTACTGTTACAGGAGCGCAATTACCTGAGTAGTTAACGGAAAAAGAAATTTGGCTGTAACTACTAAACGACAAAAATAGACTTGCCATAAGTAGGACGTAGTTAGATAGCTGTTTCATGCAGTGTGTTTAATGGGTACAAATTTAATGAAAAAAGTTATTTTCACCTAAATATCAAGTAATTAAAATCATCTCATCTAAGAACTGCCGAGAGGAATTTTCATATGTTGCTGTATATGCGCTCTAGCATTCAGTTGAGCGGTAGCTAACAAAAAAACCGACATCTAACAGACATCGGTTTTCTCTATAATACATTCGACTGAACTATTCTGTAGCTTGTGTAGAACCTGTACCTTCTGTTGGCACTTGTTCTGTTGGCACTTCTTCCAATGCAGGAGTAGATGATGTAGAATACATCAAGGTCATTACAATACTTGCTACTGCAATAAAACCAGCTAAACTCCATGTTGCTTTTTCAATAAAATCTGCAGTTTGCTTTACTCCACCGATTTGTTGAGCAGCACCAAAATCTGTGGATAAACCACCCCCTTTTGGGTTTTGCATTAATACGATGAATACTAATAAAATACTAGCGATTGCTATCAATAAAGTGATTATTGTTGCCATGTTATTCGTTTAAATTCTTTTTTAATTTTTCAATTTGAAGTGCAAAGAAACTCTTTTTTTCTGGAATTTTCAACATTAATTGCTCATAAGCATTGATTGCCTTCGGGAAATTACCTTGTGCGACGTAAATTTTAGCGAGAGTTTCACTCACAGGAAGCCCTGATTCATCTATACTTTCCTTCGCTTTTTTAGTCGGGTTAAAGAACTCCTTTTTTATGCTAGATTTTTTTAAATCTTCCTGGTTAAAGGCCTCCATTATTTTTTTCGAGCGGGCTTTTCGATCAGCTTCCTCTGATGAAGGGTCTTGCAAGTCCTCATCATGGATGAATGGCTTTAACCAATCAGTGAACGATTTAACCCCAGTCGTTGACCTGGGTGTTTCCTCCACCTCCAAGGCAATTGGTTCAGGAGCCTTATCTTCATCGTTCAACTCTTCGCTAGAGTGAAGGTTTTCTTCCTTCTCCATCTGTGCCAATTCAAAGCTAATGGTTGCGTCAACAGCATAAGAAAGTATGTTCCTGTCCAACTCATCCAATGCGATGGTTGGTCGTGGCGTCTCTTCTTCTAAGGGTAGTTCAGCTACAAGTGAAACCTCTTGCACTTCATCGGAATCGTTCAGCGTCAGTTCTTCTAATCTTTCAGCTTGGTGATCCGCAGCCTGTTCATTGATTTCCTCCTCCAGTAGGTTTTCCTTTTGAGCGTCTGTGTGCGCCGTTTCCACAAGTTCGTCTGTTACTACTTCTAGTTCTTGCGGAGCAGATTGTTCCTGGGTACCCATACTATGAACAAGTTCAAACAAGCGGGATCGACTCGGAAGCACATAGGCATGTTGCGGCAATTCTTTTTCAAATGCTAATGGATTGGATTGCGCTAACCCTCGCAGGTAGAGCATAGAGAAAACTGGTGAATATGGATGCTTTGCCGAAAGTAGGCGCAAATCGTCCAAGTGTTCTCCCAAAATTTTATCTGGGGAAGCTATGAGTGATGCTATTTGTTCAACGCTGATCATTACCAGTTTGAAAGGAGTTTATTGATTAAGTCTTGAATGATTTGATCATTGATTTCTTCCAGTAATTGTGCTTGAACAGCACCGACATCCACATTCGCGTCAAAGTCGATGAATCGCGAAGTTCGCAATTCCATCACGTCTTCTTTGGGAGCTGAAATGAAAATCTGAAAGTCTGCGACAACAGTCAACCTGTTTTTTGCCGCCACATCGTTGGCTTGCAGCGCTAAAGGGGCTACGTCGTAGCTTTTAACAGCTCCCATGATTACGACTTGGGGATTGTCGTCCTCTCCCGAAACCAACTGGAGTCCGACTCTATTTTGTACCGCATCTTTCACAAGTTCTGTGAGTTCAGGAGCATAACTGATCGGGGCGTTGGCCGCTTCATTTTGCAATGTTTCCACCACAAATCGCTTCCACTCGGGTGGAACACTTCCGTCCTTAAACGAAAGACTAGCCGGCCAGCAGGCTGATAAAAGCATCACAAGAAGTAAAAGCGATCCAACTTTCATGGTGTATTTATTTGTTCAAATTGTATTCTTTTATCTTGCGGTACAACGTTCTTTCTGAAATACCTAATTCTGCTGCGGCATATTTGCGTTTCCCGTTGTGTTTATCCAATGCCTTGACAATTAGTTCTTTCTCTTGGTCTTCTAGTGATAGTGATTCTTCAACTTCATAATGCTCTTGGTAGTCACTATCTACAATTGTCGGTTGAGCAGGTTCGGTGTATTCTTCTTGTGGTCGCGAAAAGCTTCCGGCCTCTAGTAATTTTCGGCTATCGTCGTGTGAAAGGTCAGTATATACTCTGTTGAGAACATCTCGCTGACTTCCCGTTAAACGTACATCGCCATCATTGTTTACTAATTCAATTACTAATTTCTTTAGCTCGTTCAAGTCTCTTTTCATATCGAAAAGGAACTTGTACATCAGTTCTCGGTCTGAAAAGTTATCATCCGTTTCGTTGCGAGCTCCTGCGATTGCTGGTAATCCTATTTGTGAATTATCTGGTAAATAAATTGCCAACCGTTCACCTGAAATCATGCGTTCATTTTCAATAACGGAAATTTGCTCCACAATATTTTTTAGTTGACGAATATTTCCAGGCCATCCGTAGTTTTCTACTACAGTGACTGCATCATCAGTAAGGCGAATGGCAGGCATTCTGTATTTCTCTGCGAAATCAAGCGCAAATTTGCGAAACAACAAATGCACGTCTTCTTTGCGGTCTCTTAATGGAGGTAATGTGATTGGAACAGTACTTAAACGGTACATCAAATCTTCTCTAAACTTCCCTTTTTGGATTGCGCGGTGCATGTTTTCGTTGGTGGCGGCAACCACGCGAACGTTGGTTTTAATAACTTTAGAAGAGCCCACTCTAATAAATTCCCCAGTTTCCAAAACGCGTAACAAACGTACTTGCGTTTGCATAGGCAATTCGGCTACTTCATCTAAGAAAATTGTTCCGCCATCTGCTTCTTCGAAATATCCTTTTCGACTCCCGCTCGCACCGGTAAAAGCCCCTTTTTCGTGCCCAAACAATTCGGAATCAATAGTTCCTTCAGGTATTGCTCCGCAGTTTACCGCGATGTAATTGTTGTGTTTCCGGGCGCTGAGTTGGTGAATCACTTGAGGAATGATTTCCTTTCCTGTCCCACTTTCCCCGGTTACCAACACCGAGATATCCGTTGGCGCAACCTGCATTGCGACTTCCAACGAGCGGTTCAGCAAAGGAGTGTTTCCGATGATGCCAAAGCGCTGCTTGATTTGTTGAATATCCATCGTTTGTTGATTTATTCAGAAATTACATCTCCAAACAGAGTAGCGCTTGTACAATCCGTGATTTTTACTTTTAAGTAATCTCCCACTTTTGCTGTTCCTCGATCAAAAACGACTTTGTGGTAGCGGTCAGTTCTTCCCACCATCTGTTTGTCGGATCTGCGCGATTCTTTTTCAACCAAGATAATTTCTGTTTTACCAATTTGCTGCTGCATAATTTCCAAACTATGCGCTTGTTGTAAATCAATGACTTCTTGGAGTCGACGTTGCTTAATTTCTTCAGGAACATCGTCCTCAAACTTGCGTTCCGCTAGCGTTTTTGGTCGTTCCGAATATTTGTACATATATGCAAAGTCGTACTTTACCTCACGCATCAATGAAAGCGTATCTTGGTGTTCTTCTTCGGTCTCTCCACAGAAACCGCTAATGGTATCTGTTGAAATTCCACAATTCGGAACGATACGTTTAATGGCCGCGATTCTATCCATGTACCATTCGCGTGAATAACCGCGGTTCATGCGCTTCAACATTTCCGTATTCCCTGATTGAACAGGTAGATGAATATAATTACAAATATTATTGTATTTCGCCATCACTTCCAATACATCATCCGTCATGTCTTTCGGGTGTGAAGTGGAGAATCGAATGCGTAACAACGGATCAACATGCGCTACCATTTCCATCAATTGTGCAAAGTTAGTTGTCGGTTGGTTCGGGTCTTTTATCTCTCCTTTGCTCGACATGTTCCAACGGTAGCTATCTACGTTTTGACCGAGTAACGTAACCTCGCGATATCCGCGGTTGAACAAATCTTGACATTCTTGAACAATGGTTTGCGGATCTCTACTGCGCTCTCTTCCTCGTGTAAATGGTACAACACAGAATGAACACATATTATCGCATCCACGGGTAATACTTACGAAAGCAGAAATCCCGTTGTTGTCCAAACGAATCGGGCTAATATCTGCATACGTCTCATCACGCGAAAGCAATACATTGACTGCCTTTTGACCACCTTCTACTTCTGTAATTAAGTTGGGTAAGTCGCGGTAAGAATCTGGTCCAGCAACGATGTCTACCAGTTTCTCTTCTTCCAGTAGATTCTTTTTCAACCGCTCCGCCATACAGCCTAAAATCCCAATAATCATCCCTGGCTTTTCGCGTTTGGCTTTATTGAATTGTGTAAGTCTGTTGCGTACACGTTGCTCGGCATTATCACGTATTGAGCATGTATTAATGAGGATCACATCTGCTTCGCCCTCATTGCGAGTTGTGACGAATCCTTGATCTACCAAAATCGAGGCAACTACTTCACTGTCAGAAAAGTTCATTGCGCATCCGTAGGATTCAAGGTATAACTTCTTCGCGGTTTGGTTCACTGGTGTTTTCAGTTCCAACGCTTCGCCTTGTCTTCCTTCGTCTATAACCTTATTTGAATCTAAAATTGAGTCCTGCATTTCTGTAAAAAAATTAGAAGTGCAAAACTAGTGTTTTTTAGTGGAGTGTCAAAATGGCAGTGGTGTATTTTTTTATTGGAAGAATACAATCTGGTTTCATTCGGAAGAGTCGAGTTTTAACGAGGTGATTAAATGTCGAACCCATCAAAATAAACCTCTGTACTCCAGGTCTCGGGTTTATCTGCAAAATGAATTTTAGTAGCGGGCCACACTTTTCCGAACAATTCTGAGTGACGGTAATTATTCAGTGCTTTTTCTGATTCCCAAAAGCTATAAGTAAACAAGATATTGGGTTGATTTTTGTCTTGCAGGAGCTTTACTCCTTTGCACCCTTCGAAGGTATTGATTTGGTGTTTGATGGTGTCGAAAAACGAAAGAAATTCGCTCACCTTTTCAGGTTGTAAAGTCATTTTAACTATACGGGTAATCATAATCGGTTTTAAAAAAGTGATTCTAATGTATTCCGGGACCCTCGAGGAGTAAATTCAATACGAACAACATCTCCCACGCGCATTCCGAAAAGCGCATTAGCACCTCCTCCGTTTTCGGGAGTTCCTTTGTTGATGGCAATTTCCAATAAATCCGCATCGTTGAAAATAGCTACTTTTTCGCCTGGAGGAACTTCATTGTACCCCAAAGAAATAGTGTCGATGTAATACTCTTTTTGTCGGAAGTATATCGTGAACGGAATATTTTTCCCTACGCGGTGAAAGTCTTCCTTTTTCACATTCGTTACGATGTTTCCGTAATGGTCGATATGCGTTACGGATCCTTTTAATACATTGGGTTCAATCACCGCTGTCAGAGGAATCGCTTTTCGAATGGTTATTTTTTCAGAGCCTAATTCTTCGGGCTTCATTCCGTTAGCTAATTTACAAGCAGCAGGAATTAAGATGTTTTTCGTAGGGAACTTCATAAGTTCTGGTTGAGACAATACATCTTCCATCGCCCAGAGTCCATCCCATTTCTGGTTATCTAAAATCAAGCTAAATATCCCGTTGTCTGTTCCTACAAAATATTGCTTTTTGAAGTACATGATGACAGGGAGAATACTTTCTTCGGGCTGACTAAAATTTACCAACGGTTCCGGATCGACCCCTAATACGTGAATGGTGTTTTCTGGAAAATCTTTTAAACAATTTTTAATCAGGAAGGCAGCTTGGAGAATATTGAAGGGCTTTACTTCATGGGAAATATCAACAATAACGGCATCTTTTTTTAACGAATAAATTTTCCCTTTAATCGCGGCTACATAGTGATCTTTGAGCCCCATGTCTGTTGTAAGGGTGATGATATTCATAGGTTGGAAAAATCCCTTGGTGAGTTCTACTAATTATTGCTAATAATTTCTAATTTTGAGCTCAAAAATAAGGTTAATTTTTTAGATAGTAGAACCTAATTCAGATTCGATTGCAAGAAACGAAAATAGAAATTGAGGGAATCAACCCGATTGAGTTATTTGGAGTGAACAATTCCAAGCTTAAACTCATCAAAAATTACTTTCCAAGTCTAAAAATTGTTGCCAGAGGAAGCGTCCTTACTGTGCAAGGTGATGCTGAAATTATCGAGGCTTTCGAGCAAAAGATAGACGCGTTGGTATTACATATCCGCAAGCACAAAGGACTCACAGAAAGCAATATAGATAATTTGATGGTGGAGGACGCTGTTCAAATACTCTCGGATGATGGTTCTGAAATTCTGGTGCATGGAAATGGAGGGATTAAGGTAAAAGCCAAAACATTTAATCAACGGAAACTGGTTTCTGCAGTGAATAAGTTTGATATGGTTTTCGCTGTTGGTCCTGCGGGAACGGGTAAAACATACACAGCTGTGGCGTGTGCCGTACGTGCTTTGAAGGCTAAGGAGGTAAGAAGAATTATCCTAACTCGTCCTGCTGTTGAAGCAGGGGAGAATTTAGGTTTTCTTCCTGGCGACATGAAAGAGAAGTTGGATCCTTACATGATGCCGTTATATGATGCTCTGCGCGATATGATTCCACCAGAAAAATTAGCAGATTTGATTGAATTAGGAGTAATTGAAATTGCACCCCTGGCATTCATGAGAGGTCGAACACTCGACAAAGCATTTGTGATTTTAGACGAAGCCCAAAATGCCACAGTAGCCCAAATGCGGATGTTCTTAACGCGTATGGGTATGTCGGCTAATTTCATCATCACAGGGGATATGTCTCAAGTTGATTTACCCCGTAAACAGAAGTCGGGATTAGCATATGCCATCGATCATCTTTCCCATATTGAGGAAATTGCCGTTGTGCGATTAAATAAAAATGATGTGATTCGTCACAACTTAGTAAAGAAAATAATTGAAGCTTTTGATAAATTAGACCATGAAGAATAACAGTATTACCAGCTCTGAATTTAACTTCCCGAACCAAACAAATGTCTATCACGGAAAAGTTAGAGATGTATACTCGATTGGCGAGGAATACCTTGTAATGATTGCCTCGGATAGAATTTCTGCGTTCGATCATATTCTTCCGAAAGGAATTCCTTACAAGGGACAAGTGCTAAACAAAGTGGCAACACTATTTTTAGATGCCACGCGCGATATTGTTCCGAATTGGTTAATCGGTGTTCCAGATCCGAATGTAGCAGTTGGCTATCGCTGTGAGCCAATCCGGATTGAGATGGTCATTCGAGGATACTTGACTGGTCACGCCTGGAGAGAATATCGGGCGGGAAAAAGAGTGTTGTGTGGTGTAACTATGCCAGATGGAATGGTCGAGAGTCAAGCATTTCCAGAGCCGATTATTACTCCAGCCACAAAAGCAGATGAAGGTCATGATGAAGATATTTCTAGAGAAGACATTATTGCAAAAGGGCTTTTAGATGAGCAGACGTACTCCGAATTGGAGCGAATTACGCGTGCTTTGTTTCAACGCGGCACAGAGATGGCAGCAGAGCGCGGGTTAATACTCGTAGATACGAAATATGAATTTGGATTCCGCAATGGTGAAATCATGTTGATGGATGAAATTCATACGCCTGATTCTTCTCGTTACTTTTATGCTGAAGGGTATGAAGAGCGTCAGCAAAAAGGAGAGGCGCAGCGACAGTTGAGCAAGGAATTTGTGCGCCAATGGTTAATTGAAAATGGTTTTCAAGGACTTGAAGGTCAGCAAATGCCCTTTATGCCGGACGATTTTGTAGAGGTTGTAACGGATCGTTACATCGAATTGTACGAAGTGATTACCGGAGATGCATTCGAGCGGGTAGATAATTCAGAGATTAATGCACGTATTTTTCAAAACACGGTTGATTTTCTGAAAGACAATAAACTGGTATAGTCTAAACTAGAGTTGTTTCAAGTGGTTTGATAAACAGGATTGACCGAAAAGAGCTGTTAACATTTATTGTTTATTCTTTTTCGTGCCATATAGCCTTCTATAAAAGCAGGTTGTATTATCTTTGTCGCCATGCAAGAAATGATTTTAATCCTCGATTTCGGTTCTCAGTATACGCAGTTGATTGCGAGAAGAATACGTGAGCTTAATGTTTACAGCGAAATCCATCCTTGGAACAAGTGTCCAGAGATCACTCCAAATATCAAAGGTGTAATTCTTTCCGGAAGTCCGTTTTCGGTCCGTGATTCCTCTTCACCTAAGCCTGATTTAACAGCTTTCAAAGGGAGTTTGCCCTTATTGGGAGTGTGTTTTGGTGCTCAGTTCATGGCGCAAAACTTTGGTGGAGAAGTAGCTCCTTCTGAAATTCGAGAATATGGTCGTGCTAACCTTAGTTTCGTGAATGACGATAACAAATTGTTAAAGGGGGTTGGGCAACATTCTCAAGTATGGATGTCTCATGGAGATACGATTAAATCTATTCCTTCCAGTTTTGAATGTATTGCGAGTACAGAGGATGTGCGCGTTGCTGGATATCAAATATTGGGTGAACAAACCTATGGAATTCAATTTCATCCTGAAGTCTATCATTCGACAGACGGAAAGCAATTGATTCAAAATTTTGTGGTGGACATCTGTGGTTGTCACCAAGAATGGACTCCTGATGCGTTTGTGGAAACAACGGTTGAAGAATTAAGAAATAAAATTGGTTCAGATAAAGTTATTTTAGGGCTTTCAGGAGGAGTGGATTCTTCTGTTGCAGCAGTCCTTTTACACAAAGCTATTGGTGACCATCTTCATTGTATTTTCGTAAATAACGGGTTGTTACGTAAAAATGAATTCAATGATGTACTAGAAAGTTATAAGGGTATGGGTCTGAACGTGAAAGGGGTGGATGCCTCTCAACAGTTTTACGCCGCCCTTAATGGACTTACCGATCCAGAATTGAAGCGAAAAGCCATTGGCAAAGTCTTTGTAGACGTGTTCGACGAAGAATCGAAAAAAGTGGAAAACGCAAAATGGTTAGGACAGGGTACGATTTACCCAGACGTGATTGAATCAGTTTCTGTTTCAGGTGGTCCTTCTGCTACCATAAAATCACATCATAACGTTGGTGGTCTACCAGATTACATGAAATTACAAGTGGTTGAACCACTCCGTTTGTTGTTCAAGGATGAGGTGCGAAGAGTTGGGAAATCATTGGATATTTCGCCAGCTATTTTAGGACGCCATCCGTTTCCTGGGCCTGGTTTAGGTATCCGTATTTTGGGGGAAGTTACTGCTGAGCGCGTGCGCATCCTGCAGGAAGTAGATTACATTTGTATCAATGGTTTAAAAGAAGCTGGACTTTACAATGACGTTTGGCAAGCAGGTGCTATTTTCTTACCTGTTCAATCTGTTGGTGTGATGGGTGACGAACGAACTTATGAGAACGCTGTTGCATTAAGAGCTGTTTCTTCAACAGATGGTATGACAGCAGATTGGTGTCACTTACCGTATGAATTTTTAGCCAAAATATCTAACAAGATTATTAATCAGGTAAAAGGAATCAATCGCGTAACATACGACATCAGTTCTAAGCCACCTGCAACTATAGAATGGGAATAATGAGACGAGTAATAGGAATTGTTGTTGCCTTGTTTTTTTGGAGTCAAAATTTTGCACAAGAAGCAGGGGAAGAGACTATTAACGGGAAAGTATACCGCATACACATCGTGGAAGGTGGGAATACGTTATTTGGTCTTCAGCGACACTATAATGTTCCTGTTGAAAAAATAATTGAAGCTAATCCTTCAGCAGCTGAGGGACTTCAAGTTGGTCAGCGATTACTCATTCCTACTGAATTCGAGCAGGTTGAATCATCTGGTACTGCAGTGCATCGTGTGGCTCCCGGGGAGACGTTATTCGGTATTTCGAGAACGTACAAGTGTACAGTAGAACGATTACTTGAATTGAATCCTGAGGCTGAACAAGGACTCCAAATTGATCAAGAACTCATTGTTCCTGCTACATCCATCGCTGAGGAGGCTCTTGAGGTTCCTTCTCAACAAATTTCCCGAGAGGATACAGTGGTGCATCGGATTGCATTTGACGATAGCATTGTTCAATATACTGTAAAGCAGGGCGAAACGCTTTATTCCATCTCTAAACGTTTTATGGTCGAAGTTGAAGTGCTTACTGAAGTCAATAAGATACAACGCAATAAAATTGCTCCAGGGGATGTTTTAATTATTCCTTTGAAAAAAGAACGTGTTTCCCAAGTGGCTGTTAAACCGATTGATACAAGTTTATTGGTTCCCGCACCGGTTCAATTACTACAACGAAAAGAAAAGTACTCCATCGCAGTGCTTTTACCGTTTAAAATCAATTCGAATGGAGCAGTAATTAGTGGTATTGTAGATGATAATACCCGGTTAAATTCCATTTCCGAAATCGCGTTAGATTTCTATATGGGTGTCGAACTGGCACTAGATTCTTTAAAGAAACTAGGACTTGTAGCAGAGGTCAATGTTTTCGATACGGAAGCGAGTGAAACAACTACCAAAGGGCTTTTAGATAATGATCGTGTAAAAAATGCCGATATTGTGATTGGCCCGATATTCCCAAAGAATATTGAAATTGTAAGCGCTTGGGCGCGCAGTGCGAAAAAGCATATTATACTTCCTGCTGCAGTTGCAACCTCGACGTTACGCGACAATCCATACGCGCATGCTACAGTGCCTTCGGATATTACTTTAATTCGTGGAATGGCGGCATTTTTAGCGCAGAATCATTGGGATGATAACGTTGTCCTGGTTCAAACGGGTCAAAAAGACGAAGCAGAACGCCTAGAGATATTCATGGCTGAATATATGCGCAATATTCCTAAGGGTGTTGCGAATCGACCAATTAAGAAAACATTTACGGGATCTTCCTCAGGAAGAGATTTGGCGCGATCGTTCGATTTAGATACGTTGAATATTTTCGTAAACCTCACTGACAATGTGCAAGCTGTTATGAATTTCATCAATACGTTGAATGCGGCGCGCAACAGTTCTACGGCTCATGGAAAATCGGACGTTATTGCTTTCGGTACGCGTGCTTGGTTGAATATTGAACCGTTAAACAGTTATTACAAGAATCGGTATAAGCTGCACTTGGCAAATACAACGAAAGTAGATGAGTCTACACCAGAGTTTTTATCCTTCCAGCGACAATATCGTGCCAAATACAATTCTGACGGTTCACGTTACTCAATCCAAGGATATGATGTGGCATTGCATCAATTAGCCAATCTATTGTTACAACGCGAGCTGAACTCCGGGGTAATGAATAGCTTTCAGATGGAGCAAATTGGTGCAGGTCAGGGCTGGGAGAATAAATCAGTTTTTATTGTCTGTCAGGATGAATTTCAGCTAAAACTGGTTGATATTGTAAAAAGTTCAACTGCAACAGTTTCGGATGAAGAATAAAATTGCACAAGAGTTTCAAGCGCTACAAGACCGAATTTGTGCTCATTTGGAGTCGCTCGACGGTCAAAGCAACTTCCAAGAAGATCTTTGGCAAAGAGAAGAGGGGGGAGGCGGCCGAACACGTGTTATCTCTCACGGAAAAGTATTTGAAAAAGGAGGGGTCAATTTCTCCGAGGTTCATGGTCCAGTGACTGACCTCATGAAGAAGCAGTTGAAAATGGAAGGAGATACGTTTTATGCTACAGGTGTTTCCATCGTACTGCATCCACATCATCCGTTTGTGCCCATCATGCATATGAACGTGCGCTATTTTCAATTAGATGAGACGGATTATTGGTTTGGTGGAGGAATAGACATGACTCCGCATTATGTAAATCCTGCACAAGCTGGGATATTTCATCAGGGCCTCAAGAAGATATGTGATAAATATCACCCGGAGTTCTATCAAAAATTCAAAGTATGGGCGGATGATTATTTTTTCATTCCTCATCGAAATGAAACACGTGGTGTTGGAGGTATTTTTTATGATCATCTAAAAGCGACACAAGAAATCTCTAAAGAACAGTTATTGCAGTTTGCCCTTGATTTGGGGGATGTGTTTGCTTATCTATATGCTGAGCAATATGAAATGGGCACCTCTAAAGAATTCACAGAAGAACATATAAAGTGGCGTAACTTGAGAAGAGGAAGATACGTTGAGTTTAATCTAGTGCATGACCGAGGAACCCAATTTGGATTAAAAACTGGTGGCCGCATTGAGTCGATTTTGATGAGCTTACCAGAGACTGCATCTTGGGTGTATGATTTTAAACCTATAACTAACTCGGATGAGGAAAAAACCCTTTCCTGGCTAAAAAAAGATGTTGACTGGTTAAGTCTTTGTGCCAAAATCAAATAATTACTTAACTCTATTTACAATCTTAGGAAGCCCGTTATCAACGATAACTTTTTAATAATTATTACCAGAATTGTTAAAAAAAAATTGTTACTTCGTGAAAATTTGAAACCTTTTTTGGAAAATTAAGTACAAGTCGTGTTGAATTCTGTAATCAACGGTATTCAATTATTATTTAAAACTATAGTATGAAACATTTTACCTTACTAAAATTTTCGTTAAGTCTTGTTGTTATTTGTGTGCTAGGAGTGAATAATTTGAGTTATTCGCAATGTGCACCCGACGTAACACCACCTATTTATCTGGCTGGATCTGCACAGATTCCTAATGGATCTGCACAGGTAGTTAATGCCGATCCCTCTTTTTGTACCTGGAATTATTCTCTTGCATTGGTGGATTGGGATCCCACCTATTTTGATCAATGTCCGTCATATCCAACAGTGGTTAGTCAGCAAACCCTTCAGCTTTTTGGCGCAACTGTATTGCCAGAAACAACCACAAACACTTTGGCTGGAACGATTTTTAACTTGGGAATAACTACAGTACTTTGGAGGTTTTATGATGCAGCGACTCCTTCGAATGTAGCCGTTTTCACCTTCACTGTTGAGGTAGTAGATAATCAAAATCCAACAATTACGTCGTGTCCTTCTGATGTTGGGCCTGTAAATAACGATGCTGGATTGTGTTCTGCAAATATAGATCCAGGGGTGCCTGTTGCTACTGACAATTGTACTTCAATTACAATAACCAATGATTTTACAGGAGGTCCAACTGCTGTTGGCGATTATCCTGTGGGAACTACTACCATTACCTGGACTGTCACTGATGACGCAGGTAATTCTGTTACTTGTACACAAGACGTTACTGTAGTGGATAATGAAGCTCCGACGTTTGATTGTCCATCAAATCAAGGCCCGATTTCAAACGATTTAGGCTTATGTTCTGCTGTAGTATTAGGTATTGACCCAACGAATGTAGTTGAAAATTGTGCGGTTCAGGATACAACCTACATATTAACAGGTGCAACGACTACCTCAGGTACTGGGTCGGCAAGTGGAGAAATATTTAATGTCGGAATAACAACTGTGCAATATACTATTTCTGACATATACGGTAATTCTACCACCTGTGCTTCATTCGATGTGGAAGTGATTGATGATGAACTACCTGAAATAACATGTCCGGCAGATCCAACTACGGTTTCAACAGATGCTGGTGTTTGTACGGCAGAGGTATTTGGTATCGCTCCTGTGACAACTGATAATTGTGCGGTTACCCTACAAACATATACGATTGCAGGAGCAACTACTGCAACTTCACCAATCACAGGAATCAATGATGCAAGTGGTGAAACTTTCAACCTTGGGACTTCTACGGTTACCTATGTTATTGAAGATGCAGCTGGAAACTCAGCTACATGTTCTTTTGATGTGATTGTTGAAGACAACGAGAATCCAGTTTTGACATGTCCTTTGGACGTTACAGTTTCAAATGATCCAGGGGTTTGTGATGCTGTTGTTACAGGATTAACAATAGTATCAACTAGTGATAATTGTAGCCTTGATTCGTTGACTTGGTCTATTTCAGGAGCTACGAGCGCTAGCTCGCCATCATTCGGTTTTAATGACGTGAGTAATCAGACCTTTAATTTAGGTGTTTCGACGGTAACATATACATTAACTGATGGTTCTGGTAATCAATCGACTTGTTCCTTTACAGTAACAGTTGAAGATAATGAAAACCCTACCCTATCTTGCCCAGTGGAGACTGTGGTTCCAAATGATCCAGGAATTTGTGGTGCTACAGTAACTGGCATCGATGTAGTTGCTTTCGACGATAACTGTTCAGTTGTTTCCCAAACTTGGTCATTCACAGGTTCTACCATTGGAAACTCACCAGCTACTGGCTTCAATGATGCTAGTGGTCAATTATTCAATCTCGATACGACGTTAGTGACGTATACTGTAACCGACACCTCAGG
>JALQTG010000282.1 GCA_023264075.1 Crocinitomicaceae bacterium | reverse complement strand
ATCAGGTTATAGAAGCGGTTAAAGACGAAGCAGCAGAAGTTTTAGTGATTGGTGCAAAAATAGAAGCGGACATAACTGAGCTCGAAACATATGAAGAACGACAAATGTTTTTGGATGAACTGGGTCTGGAAGAGCCTGGGGTAAATCGTTTAATTCGTTCGGCTTATAAACTTTTGAACTTGGATACGTATTTTACAGCAGGTGTGAAAGAAGTGCGTGCCTGGACAGTAAAGAAAGGTTCTACTGGACCGCAAGCTGCTGGAGTCATTCATACCGATTTTGAAAAAGGCTTTATTCGTGCTGAAGTTATGAAGTACGACGATTTCATCCAATACGGTTCTGAACAAGCTGTTAAAGAAGCTGGAAAATTTAAAGTTGAAGGAAAAGAATACATTGTGCAAGATGGGGACATCATGCATTTCCGATTTAACGTATAATCGAATACCTTGAATAAGCGCTATCTTTTCTTACTGCTCGGGCTACTTATTTTTCTCTTACTTTTTACAGTAGTGAAAGATAAATTTGTGGCGACCGGGTTAGGGCTTGTGGCGACCATGGTGTTTTGGTGGATAACCCAACCAATTCCTTTGTATGTAACTGCGCTTTTACCAATCTGTTTTGGGCCTCTTTTGGGTCTTGTATCTAATGATCAATTGGCAGCCTCATATGGTAATCATATGATCTTTTTGTTTCTTGGTGGATTTATGATGGCGCTTGGAATTGAAAAATGGAAGTTGCACGAATACATCAGCGTTCGACTGATTCGTTTTTTTGGAAACTCTCCCGTCCGCATACTTATAGGATTTATGGTGGCTACGGCCTTTATGAGTATGTGGATCAGCAATACAGCAACTGCGCTTATGATGCTTCCAATGGCCGTTTCCGTTGTGAAATCGGTGAAAGGAGAAGGGAAAACAAGGTTTTCAGCAGGTCTATTAATTTCCATTGCATTTGCAGCGAATATTGGCGGTACAGCAACGATTATTGGTACGCCTCCTAATGTTCAATTAGCTGGTATTCTGGCACAACAGTTCGATATCCATATCACATTTTTTGAATGGCTTAAATTAGGATTGCCATTTTCAATAGTTATGAACTTCATAGCTTTTTTATTCATAAGATATTCTTTTTTTCGTGGGCTTTCCCTTGAAATGCCTGAATTTGAAAAGACTCATTTGACCCGTCAGCAAAAAACGGTACTCATTACGTTTTTAGCCATTGTTTTTCTCTGGATGTTTGCCAAGCCAATTTTTAATCCTTTAGGAATTAACTTGTCCGATACGGCAATTGCCGTTTTTGGAGGGATTTTATTTTTTGTTTTGCCAGGCGAGGAAAAAAAGAGTTTACTTATTTGGAGAGACATGGAACGAATTCCGTGGGGCATATTGATCCTTTTTGGGGGAGGGTTGGCGGTGGCGCAGATTCTCGCAAATACAGGAGTGGTTGTTTCTCTTGTGAATTCACTAGGCACATGGAGTACCTCTTCGATTGTCGTAATTATCCTGCTTCTCATTACAATTACCGTATTTGCAACAGAATTGATGTCCAATCTGGCGTTGGTAAGTTTAATGATTCCCATAGTGGCAACATTTTCGACGCAGTTTAATTTACCATTAGTTGTATTGTGTTCGGGCGTTGCACTTGCTTCAAGTTGCGCGTTCATGTTGCCTGTTGCAACTCCTCCCAATGCGATAGTTTACGCATCTGGGCTGATTCCGATTAAAAGAATGGTACTTATCGGATTGTTCCTCAATTTGGCAGTAGTTGGTGTCCTTTCAATTCTACTCATGTTGAGTTGATGCGAAATGAGCATACTTTATCTACACAGATTTGCTGAATCGTTCTTTTTCCACTTTTTTTCGCGCATAGGGATCGAGTGTCATACACACATTTCTGACAAATGGCTTGCCTTCTGGAGTAATTTGAATTCTTCGATTATCAATGGTTATGATTCCGTCATTTACAAACTCCGTAATAGCTGGCGAGAAATCGTTCCAATGATTGGCAATCCATGAATCATCTTCGATATCAGTGGAAAAATGACACATTAGCTCTTTGATGTGACCCTTGAGTTCAAGGTCTGTTGCGGAGTGAATGTGACCTTTGAAAAGTGGCAATTCTTGACGATTTATCAAATGGTGATATTCTTTTACAGATTTGACATTTTGAGCATACCCAAAAGGATATTCAGCGATAGCAGAAACACCCAAGCCTATCAAACGCGTAGTTTTAGCCGTGGTATATCCCATGAAGTTCCTGTTTAATGAATTCGTTTGCATAGCGATAGTCATAGGCTCTCTTGGAAGTCCAAAATGGTCCATGCCTATTTCTAAATAGCCCGCATCAAGTAAGGCCTGCTTGGCGTATTCATAAAGGGCTCTCTTTTCGACGCCAGATGGTAGATCTTCCTCTGAAAAGCCGCGTTGTCCAGTACCTTTGACCCAAGGGACGTGGGCGTAACTATATAACGAGATATTGTCCGGCCTTAAAGAAATTGTTTTTTCCATGCTTTCTTTTATTCCATGCATCGTTTGTTTAGGCAGTCCGAAAACTAAATCATGACTAATGGATGTATATCCAATCGATCGAGCTTGTTCGGTAACTTTTTTAACTTGCTCATAGGTTTGAACACGATGAATGGCATGTTGAACATCTGGATCGTAGTCCTGCACACCAAAGCTAATCCTAAGAAAGCCAAAAGCATAGAATAGTTCCATTTGTTCATAAGATGTATGATTCGGATGTCCTTCAACGCTGAAATTGACTTGATCAGTGGTATTTTTTGTAATTCTTTCTAGTAGCCGGCGCAATTCAGATGTACTGAAGAAAGTTGGGGTTCCTCCGCCAAGGTGCATTTCTTCCAACACAATAGGCTGTCCAATAAGCTCTTCATATAACTCCCATTCTTTAAGTAAAGCATTTATGTAAGGCTCTTCGACGCTGTGTATTTTTGTGATGTGTTTATGGCAACCGCAAAACGTGCAAAGACTTTCACAGAATGGCAAATGAATGTAAATACTTGTGGGTTGATCCGCATGTTTCCGAAAGGAATTCTGGAATTGTTCCTTAAATTCGGAGAGGTCAAATTGATTTCGATTCCAATCTAAAATTGTAGGATATGATGTGTATCTGGGACTTGCGACGTTATATTTTTCAATTACATGTGATGGAAGAACAACTTGTTTCATAGTGTAAAAGTCCAACTTGCACCGCAAAATGGAAATGACGAATATCAGTTTTATCCAATCTTTTTGAATTTTATAGGGTTTATTCTAATTTTGACTAAAAATTTTCAGATGCGCGGGTGGACTGTTGGAATACTATTGATTTGTTTAGTAGGGTGTGGAAAGCCCATGGGGAATCGAGTAGATTCGAAAAATTTGAAGGTCTACTATTTGGAAGATGTGAGTAAAGAAACAGCCATCGCGTTTGCCACCTATTGGCGAGATAATGGTTTTGTTGGTGCGAAAGAACAAGTGGTGCAACTCGGTCGAAGTGAGGCAGGAGTGCTAGAGGTCAGATTGATTGAAGAAGAGATTTACCATCCGCAAGGGTTAGAAGTACAGGAAATTGCCTTACTTCAACAATTAGCGAGAGAGTTGAAAGAAGCGGTTTTCGAAGAGGAGGTTAATATCGTAATTACAGATAATACACTTAGACCTATTGATCGTTCGAATGACGCCCTAGAATAATAGAATATAGAAGCACGGACAATTGTAAAGAAGAAAAAATCACAATACCTCCTAGTACAACATTATATTCTACGTCCTTATTTAGTTCCCCAAAAATGGTCAGGCACATGAGCATCCCAATCATTCCGATTAGGCCTAAGTACTTTCCTAAATATTGATGTAACATTATAAAAAAAATCTCCAGAACGAGTATTCCGAGTAGTGAAGTAATTAGAACGGATGGTAAATGGAACAAGTTAAAGCGCCTGTCATGAAGTGCTTTTTCAGTTGCGCCAATAGTACTTAACCCGTATTGCCAGCCAGTTCGTAGACTGTCCCAAAAACGTTCTTGAGGTGTAAGTGGAATTGGTTTGTCCTCCTCGAAAAGTCTGTTTTTCAAGGACTCAGCCGCATCTTGAACAAAACTCCAGGCTCCCTCGGTGAGTTGACTAGTAATACCTTCAATGCCTTTTTCAAATAGAGCGAAATCTGACGATTCCTTCTTGTAAACAGGTAAGCTGGCACTAAAGAGCAAGAGAGCGATAAGTGTAAAACGAAACCAGCCTTGTCTAAGAATAAACATATTAGTAAAATTAGCAAAAGTTTTGCGATGATGCCATGGTTTCGTACTCAAAAAAAACGTGATTTGAGTCGGTCATCGGTGTTATTTGTTTAATTTCGTAGCACACAAGAGCAGAAAGTATGTTGGATAAGAAACCTTTAATTTTAGTTACGAATGACGACGGCATACAGGCGAAAGGGATAAGCTCACTGATACAAGCTGTTTTACCCTTTGGGGAAGTGGTGGTAGTAGCTCCAGACAAGCCTCAATCTGGAATGGGACATGCCATTACAGTCAACGACGTACTACGCATGAATCGTTCGCCGCTATATCCAGAGCTGCAGGCGTACGCATGTTCTGGAACACCAGTTGATTGCGTGAAATTGGCTATTTCAGAAGTGTTAGATCGCAAACCAGATTTGTTGGTTTCTGGTGTGAATCATGGTGAAAATAGTGCGTCCAACGTGTTGTATTCAGGCACGATGTCAGCTGCCGTAGAAGGCGCAATGGAGGGGATTCCGTCTATTGGTTTTTCTTTATTGGACTTTGATCCGGATGCGGATTTTCGTGGTGCTCAACAAACCGTTAAAAAAGTGGTGGAAAGAGTATTGAGCAATCAATTTCCGAAATCAATTTGTTTAAATGTTAATATTCCGCAGCTTCCGCCTGAGGAAATAAAGGGGATTAAAATTTGTCGCCAGGCTAAAGCATATTGGGCAGATAATTTCGATAAGCGGTATGATCAGTTTGGAAAGCCCTATTATTGGCTGACAGGTGATTTCAATAGAGATGATTGGAGTGAAGATACCGATATTTGGGCGTTGGATAACGGTTATGTAAGTATCGTTCCTACGCAGTTTGATATGACTGCGTATCACGCAATAAGCGAATTAAATCAATGGGGACTGTGAATTTAAAAGCGAAATTAGACAAGCGCTCAATCGGAATTGCAATGGGGTTGATTCTTCCAATTATTTCATTTTTTCTTTTTTGGCAATTTAAATACGGGGAAAAAAGTCCTGAGCAATTATGGTATTACATGACCTTGAACAGTGCTAATCGGAATGATTTAATGATTTTTCCATTGCTACCTAATTTGGTCATTTTTTACTTTACTAACTTTCAATGGAGATGGGATAATTTCACTACTGGAATAGTTGGAACGACTATCTTATTAGCTATCCCTGTGGTGATTACACTGATTGTTTAACGCATGAAATATTATATTATAGCGGGAGAGGCGTCTGGTGATTTGCATGCTGGGAATTTGATGAAGGCAATGCTAAAAGAAGCAACCGATACAGAATTTCGTTTCTGGGGAGGAGATCACATGGCGTCCGTTGCAGGTCAACCAGTGAAGCATATTAAAGAATTGGCCTTTATGGGCTTCACTGAAGTGGTCGCTAACTTGCGCACGATTCTAGGAAATATAAAACATTGTAAGAATGATATCCTGTCTTTCCAACCAGATGCTCTTATTCTTGTGGATTATCCAGGTTTTAATTTGCGGATTGCAGAATGGGCGAAGTCAAAGGGGATTATAGTTTACTATTATATATCACCACAGGTTTGGGCATGGAAACAGAAGCGTGTGCATAAAATCAAGAAGGTTGTCGACAAAATGTTTGTGATTCTTCCTTTTGAGAAAGCATTTTATGCTAAATTTGGAATGGAAGTTGAATTTGTTGGTCATCCGCTGCTTGATGCTATCGAGAATTATCGCTCCCAGTTAGATGGTGTTGATCTTCGTACAAAACATGGACTAGATGAGCGACCAATTATCGCCTTGTTGCCAGGAAGTCGTGTTCAAGAGGTGAAAAAGAAGCTTCCAATTATGCTTGAAAGTATTTCTGAAAGAGATAAATATCAGTTGGTAATAGCTGGTGCTCCAGCGTTAGATGCCGATTTCTATAATCCGTTTATCAAAGGCCAGGATAATATCCGCATTGTACACGGCGCTACATATGATATATTGTCTTTGTCGACTGCGGCACTTGTTACTTCAGGAACGGCTACCTTGGAGACAGCATTGTTTCGTGTTCCTCAAGTAGTGTGTTATAAAGGTTCTCCTCTTTCTTTTGCTATCGCGAAACAATTAGTGAAAATAGATTTCATTAGTCTGGTTAATCTTATTTTAGGCCGTGAAGCGGTGAAAGAATTGATACAAGGTGAATGCAATGTGCAGAATATCCAGGCTGAATTAGTCAAAATTTTACCTGGTGGAGGTAAAAACCAAAAATTACTTGCAGATTATGACAAGCTTATACAACTTTTAGGCGAAGGCGGTGCAAGTGCCCGTGTTGCTTCATTGCTATTGAAGTATCAGTTATAAAATTCGACGCCTTAAAATAGTTTCTATCTATAATTTCTATAAAAAACAATAAACCTCATGAGATTGCTCATGAGGTTTATTAGAACATAATAAGTTGGAATAAATCGACTGTATTTCTCTATTACTCTTTTTCGAACTTCATATTGAATGTGTTATTCGAGGATGAAGATGGAGATGTAGATGAATATTCTTCATAAATATGAAGATCTTTATTCGATAATCTGTCAATTCTATATGAATCACCACCTATTTCAATAGCGATTTTATCTTTTTTGCTATTTACCCAACCCCAATATCCTGTGGAAGTAGATTCTTCACCATTTAAAATTGTAGTCGATATGTATGTTCCATCCTTCAAAATTTCCCACTTAATGGAATAAGAATCACCGTCAGAATCCACACCGTTCATTATTGTATATGTATCTGATACTGTTGTACCGCCGAAGGTATTTGAATTGATTTGAGTTAGTTCTGTAAGGTTCCATACACCTGTAATTCTCGCATCCCGAGATTTAAGAGATAAAAACGGGTCATTTTCTCCTTTTTTACAGGAAAACAAAACCGTAAGCGTTAACGCAGCAACTGCTGAAATTCGAAATAAATTTTTCATAATTAAAATAATTAAAGTTCGATGGTAAATTTAATACTATTTTAATTAATTACTTATTCGCAACTATTTTTTAATTCCCTTGCGCAATTTCCAGTTTAGTCCTGTTCTAATTTTTTTTTGAGTCTGGATATTTGAATCCGGAATAACTTATGAACCGTTTAATTCAGTTTTTTACTTTAAATAGTTAAGAACATTTTTTGTAATACTTGCATTAATATTATGCATAAAAGTTTTTCTTGATTGTTGTTGGAGCAGAATAAATCAAATTATTTAAGTTTTTTCGCGTTAGAAAAATCATCCTACGATTCAAATCTATACTGTATGCTAATCTTTTTGAATTTGAGATAGGCAATTCGTAAGATTTCAATTATTTTTAACCATGCTTAAAAAAACGGCTCTATTTTACCCCTTTTCCCTTCTCTACGGAGGCATACTCAGTGTGCGTAATCTCTTTTTTGATTGTGGAATCTTTCGTCAGCAACATGTTGGACTACCCATTATTTCTGTTGGTAATTTATCGGTTGGTGGAACGGGTAAAACTCCTCATGTAGACTGGATAGTAGAGCACTTAAAGGCAAATTATACAATCGGTATTTTACTAAGAGGGTATGGTCGTTCTTCGAAAGGATTTGTGCACGTTTCAGAGAACTCTCGACGTGAGAATGTTGGTGATGAAGCTTTATTGTACAAAAGAAAGCATGGAGGAAGTATTGATGTTGGTGTCTGTGAAAAACGGGTGATTGGGGTTGAGAAAATGGCAGAATCTAATCCTTCTTTGGGTCTAATGATTCTTGATGATGCTTATCAACATCGCGCTATTGCGCGTGATTGTAATATCTTGTTGACGGATTATAACAATCCTTTTTGGAAGGATTATGTCCTACCTGCGGGAAGATTAAGAGAGTTTCGAGCAGGTAAAAAGAGAGCCGATGTAATTGTTGTTACAAAATGTCCTCTTAATTTATCTAATGAAGAACAACATTCTATCAAACGAATGATAGCGCCACTTGATACACAGAAGGTATTTTTTTCAAGTATTAAGTATGGCGAAGTAATAAGTTTTGAAGCAGCTCTTAGATCGCCAATTGAAAATGTGTTGTTGGTAACAGGAATTGCAGACGCAGATCCTTTGAAAAAACACTTAGCTGCCCAATTCCACGTTGAGCATATCGCGTTTCCGGATCATCATAATTTTAGCCTGGCAGACGTTCAACGTATTCATCAAATATTTGATACCTTTGCAACGGAAAACAAAGTTATTATTACAACTTCCAAAGATAGCATGCGGTTATTGGGTGCTGAGTTTTCAGCTTTGCTGAATGACTATCCATGGTGCTACCAAGACATGCGGATTCATGTGTGGGATGAAAAAGAATTGATAACAGAAATAAAGCGTAAAATATGTTGACAAACATCAATGAAGCAGTTGGCTTTTTGAACAGACAAACGGCTATTCGTCCAACAGTAGGAATTATTCTCGGAACTGGACTTGGAGGATTAGTAAAGGAAATGGAAGTGATAGATGAGGTTTCTTATGAGCAGATTCCGCATTTCCCTGTTTCAACGGTGGAAAGCCACAGTGGAAAACTAATTTTTGGAAAATTAGGAGGTAAAGAGGTCGTGGCAATGCAAGGAAGGTTTCATTTTTATGAAGGTTATTCTTTTGAGCAGGTTGTTTTTCCAGTGCGTGTCATGCGTCAATTAGGAATCGAGCGCTTGGTGGTAAGTAACGCTTCTGGCGGTGTAAATCCGGATTATGAGGTCGGAGAGATAATGATTTTAAATGATCACATCAACTTTTTCCCAGGAAATCCTTTAATTGGTAAAAATTACGACGACCTAGGTCCTCGCTTTCCAGACATGAGTGATGTGTATGATGCAGAAATGATTGGACTTGCACAAGAAATTGCCAAAGAGCAAAATATTCGCATAGCAACGGGTGTTTATTTGGGGCTTACTGGACCGACGCTTGAGACCCCTGCTGAATATCGTATGGTACGTATTTTGGGCGCTGATGCGGTTGGTATGTCTACTGTTCCAGAAATCATCGCTGCACGTCACATGGAAATTCCATGTTTTGCCATCTCCATTATTACGGACTTAGGAGTGCCTGGTAAAATTAAAAAGGTGAGTGTTGCTGATGTTATTGAAGTAGCGAGCCGTCAAGAGCCAAAAATGACAACCATCATTAAAGAACTAATTGCCCGCGTTTAACACGTATAAAGAGCTGAAATTATAAAATGACATCAATAAGAGATTCATACGAGGCAGTGATTGGATTAGAAGTCCATGCACAAATGCTGACTAAAACGAAAGCATATTCAAGCGACATCAACGAATATGGTGCTCGACCAAACACACATGTAAGCGCCATCACATTAGGTCATCCTGGTACCTTACCAAAGATGAATAAAAAGACGATAGAATTCGCTATCAAACTAGGCTTGGCGTTGAATTGTAAAATCGCCAGTCACCAGCATTTCGCACGCAAGAACTATTTTTACCCTGATTTACCGAAAGGATATCAGATTACCCAGGATACTACCCCAATTTGTACGGGAGGATTTGTGGATGTGAAACTAGAAGATGGGATAGTGAAGCGTATTGGAATTACCCGAATTCACATGGAGGAAGATGCTGGAAAAAGTATTCACGATGTAGATGTTTATGATACATTGGTAGATTTGAATCGTGCTGGTACTCCGCTGTTAGAAATTGTGACGGAGCCGGATATGCGAAGTGCAGATGAAGCTTATGCATATTTGACAGAAATTCGTCAACTGGTGCGTTACCTGGAAATCTGTGATGGGAATATGGAAGAGGGAAGCTTGAGGTGTGATGCCAATATTTCTGTCCGTAAAAAAGGAGCTGAAGCTTTCGGTACGAAGGTGGAAGTAAAAAATATGAACTCGATTCGGAATGTTCACCGCGCAATTAGTCATGAGATTGACCGACAAATAGAGGTGCTCGAAACTG
>JALQTG010000266.1 GCA_023264075.1 Crocinitomicaceae bacterium | reverse complement strand
TGATGCTGTAGTTCCTTAGCCGAAACAATGTCTACTCGAAGTTAAATCATTCTGATTTTACATTGTGAATTGCTTTGATTTCAGTATTTTTAGTGAGGAATCACAGGCTTAGGATGTTTAACTTGACGTGCGATCCTGTTGTGAAAACATTCAAGGCGGGGCAACTCGCCTTTTTTTTTATGAAACTGTTTTCCTAGAATGTTTCATAAACACACTAGAAAAACAACCAAAAACGAGCTAAAATATTACTAAGGAGCATTCGCAAGTTTGTCTCTTTTTTATTTTACAAATGCTTCTTGAGCACTATTAAAAGTAGACACCGGAAACCAAAACATTGATTACTGGGGATCCGCTATTTTTTCTTGTTGCTATTAGAACATTCCTTCGGGAAAACTACTTCATCACAGGAAACACTATCTTACTTGTGCCATACACCCTATGTTCGGCACGCTCAAAGTCTTCCAGTTCTGCATCAAAGGTGTTTTCGATATATTTTTGCGGGTTCAACTCAAACAATGGAAACATAGAACTTTGAATTTGAATCATGATGCGATGTCCAGGTAAGAATGTGTGTCTCACCTCCAGCAAAGGTACTTCCACCTCACTTCTCTTATTCTTTTTAAATGGTTTCGGGTCATTAAAGCCGTCTCTATATCGTCCCCGAATATATCCCTGTCGTACTAATTTTTGATAACCATTCATTTTTAAACCAGGGGCATCTGTTGCCAATGGCTTGCGATCCATAGGAAGGATATCAATAATTTTAACATATATATCTGCATCACCGTGGTCCGTAGAGAAATCAATGTACGCTTGAATCAGCCCATTGACATCAATAGTATCTTTCAGTATGGGACTCACATAGGAAAGCACATCAGGGCGTTTAGAAACAAAACGCTGGTCATCGTTCATGTAATGTTTAGGGGCCATTCGATAGAAATAATCCTCTTGGATGAACGGAACCGGAGAATTAGGGTCTGAGATAAACGACCGGTATCCTTTTGTGGGAGTAGATGCTAACGCAGCATTTTCTGCCAAGAATAATGTGACGCTATCTTTCGCTCGTTTGAATGCATTATCCGCATAGATTTCCCACTGATGCGTTCCCATGTTAAATACTTTTGCACTGAAATTTGGTGCCTCACCTTTATTTTTTAGGTGCTTTTCGAAATAAGGAAACTCAATATCACGTTGAAAATCTTCAGAAATACTATCCCCGTAATAAATATTCCCGAGTCGATATTGTCCATCACGTCGTTTGTTGTGGCCATGAGACCATGGACCAATAACTAATTTAGGAGTGAGATCTGCTCTCTTTTCCATCAATTCGCGATAGGAATTAAGTATTCCATACAAATTCTGTTCATCGTTCCAACCACCGACCACCATCACTTGGCATTTCGCACTATCGAGGTATTGAATCCACCCTCGTTGCTGACGAAATTCGTCGTAATTTCGATGTTCTCTTAGCTCCTTCCAAAAGAAATTGTCCCGGTGCAAGATGTCTTCCATACTTTTGATGTTCTTGCGGGATAAGAAAAAGTCGTAATAATCATCATACAACTCGTTTTCTTTATCCACGAGATAAGGTGTTCTGTAGGTGATTTCACCCCAATTCGCAAACGGCCCTGTCCTAGGATGACCAAACATATCAATAACGGGCAAGTAGTTCAGTGCAAATATGCCATACCTACTAAAATCTTCGAAGTAAAAATCTGTAACAGGAGCCATGGGCATGACCGCTTTTAACGCGGGATGTCCAGAAGTACTCGCTAGTAACGCCGTAAATCCTAGGTAAGAGTTACCATATTGACCGATGTTCCCATTGAATCCCTTTAGATTGTCCACTAACCATTGGTAGGTATCCCAAGAATCCGTCACCTCATCAGTTTTCGTAGTATCCCAAAATGAATAAGGTGGTTTAGTATTTTCAAAATGCCCTTCACTCATAAAACGGCCACGCATATCTTGAAACACGAAAATATAACCAGAAGCTACCAGGTGCGGGTTATGACTAACCGACTTCATTAATTGGTCTCCATAAGGCGCAATGCTGTATGGTGTGCGTTTAATAATTACTGGCAAATCCTCTGTTGCCACTTTTGGTCGATAGATTGAAGTGAATAAACGTACCCCATCACGCATGGTGATATACACTTCTTCTTTCTCATAATCTGCAGGTGTAAAAGCCTGAGCTTGGACGCGTGGCACCATCAGCACAAGCGCTATTATCACTAGTATTTTCATCCTTGTTCTTTTTCGTTTATTTCCCAAACAATTAGTTGTCGATCATCACCTACAGAGAGAAACATATTTTCATTTACTTTGGCTAGACGATTTACCACGTGGGAATGTCCTCCATCTCGTTTTTCCAAGCGCTTCAGCACCGTAAGCGTATCGGCGTTCCATATTTTAATTGTCTTATCAAAACTTGCTGAAACCAGTGTTTCACCGTCTTGAAGCAGCAGAAAATCATATACCGCAAAGTGATGAGCCGGTACACTTTTCAATAATAATTCTGTTTTCCAGTCAAATAATCGAATATGGGCATCTTTTGATCCTGTATATATCAAATCTCCTTTGAAAATGGCACAATTCGCTCCTTCTTTATGCCCCTTCAAGGTGGCTACTTCATTAAAAAACTGTGATTCTAGAATGCGTACTATTCCATCTTGACCACATAGTGCTAAGTGTGTGGCGTCCTCATTGACTGAAATTGTTCGGATTTTTCCGCAATTGAATGGCAGTGTTACTTTTAAATCAAACGTATCTCCACTCCAAACACAAAAGAAACCATCGGCATCACCTGAGTAAAACTCATTAGTTTCAGAGCAATAGGTAAGCGAAAAAACGGCTGACTGATGCTGTGACAGTAAGCGCACCTCTTTCTTTATGGATAAATCAACGACATGAATTCCGCCACGTGAGTTTCCAATTGCCAGCAAATTTCTTGCTGTATTTAGTGCTATTCTGTACCCTGAAAAATCGAGTTTAACCGCAAACTTATCCTGAATTCCTTCATTGAGTTTCCATTTGACAACGTATTTATCGGCTGAAGTTGTAAAGCAGGTAGACTCATCCACAAGTACGATATCGTAAATAGCTCCTGCGTGTCCAGAAATTGACTTAATAGCCGATACGTTCATACGTTATTCGTCCTCATCTTGAACTTGCTTCAGGCGTTCTTCATAATCTGCAGGTAAATTCTCAAAGAATGTATCTCCTCTTAATCCAAGCCTTAAGCACTCTAGCGGAATCATCTCATTTGGAGCAATATTTCCTAGGTTCACGTTGGCACCAAACAATTTGATAAACCATACTTGTTGGTTCTTTTGAGGAGCCTCCCAAAGGATATCCTCTGGTTTCACTTTTGCAATGATCTTATTGATAAGGTAGGTATGCGCTGTTCCATTTGGTCGGAAGACACCCACATTTCCACTTTCTCTCCCCTCTGCAATTACTTTCCATGAACCGGCCTCCAACTCCGTGCTCATCA
>JALQTG010000250.1 GCA_023264075.1 Crocinitomicaceae bacterium | reverse complement strand
GATCGGCTAACTTGATGAGTACAACACGTAAGTCATCCGAAATGGTTAAGATCATTTTACGGAAGTTCTCTGCTTGAATAGAGACATTTTCATCAAATACTTCCGGGATTTTAGTCAACCCATCGATAATCTGAGCAACGGTACTACCAAAAAGTTCTTCAATATCTTCAAGTGTTATATGCGTATCTTCGACGGTGTCGTGAAGTAGGGCGCAAACCACTGCAGTGGCCCCTAACTCCATTTCCTCCGAACAAATTTTAGCAACTGCAATTGGGTGATAGATGTAAGGTTCACCAGATTTTCGACGCATGTCCTTGTGCGCTTCAACGGCAACGTCAAACGCTTTACGTATCATCCGTGTTTCCTGACGCGTGCGTTTTTTTGAAACACGCAATAATCCACGAAAAGCACTGAGGATTTCCTTGCGTTCTTTTTCTAAATCGATGCCTTCTATTTCCATGGTAGAAACGTCTATTCTGCTGGTAAAACTTTTGTGCTCACCTCACCGAATCCAATACGTACACCATCTTTCGAGCAATGTCCACGCATAATCACAGTATCAAGATCATTAATAAACTTGCGCTCTCCTCCTTCTTTCAGAATAACTGGTTTAGTACCTTTCCAGGAAATTTCAAGCATAGATCCAAATGAATTCGTTGTCGGACCAGAAATTGTTCCTGAGGCCATCATATCCCCTCGACGAATATTACATCCATTAATGGTGTGATGTGCTAATTGTTGCGCCATGTTCCAATACATGTGCTTGTAATTTGAATTACATACAACTGTCTCGGCGGCATTTTCAGGCTGTATTCCAACTTCTAAGTGAATGTCATAATGGTATTTGCCTTCGTATTCTAAGTAAGAGAGTACTTTAGGGTCTTGTAAAGGTCCCTCTAGCTTGAAGGGTTCAAGGGCATCCATGGTAACAATCCATGGTGAAATGGATGAGGCAAAGTTTTTAGCAAGGAATGGTCCTAATGGAACATATTCCCATTTTTGTATGTCACGCGCCGACCAATCGTTCATGATGCACATTCCAAAAATATAGTCTTCTGCTTCCTTCGTAGAAATTGATTCACCCAATGGTTTTCCATCAAAGGTAATGAAGGCCATCTCTAACTCAAAGTCAAGTAAACGACATGGGCCAAAAACGGGGTCTTCGCCTTCGTTAGGAAGGGTTTGTCCTTTCGGTCGTTTGATAGGAACTCCAGATGGAATTATGGAACTTGCTCGTCCATGGTAGCCCACAGGAATCCATAACCAGTTCGGAAGTAACGCATTGTTTGGATCACGGAACATAGTTCCTACATTGGTGGCGTGATCGCGACTTGAATAAAAGTCGGTATAATCACCGATTTGAACTGGCAGTAACATGTCAACGTTATCTGCGTCAATTAGAACCTGTTCGACATGATGCGTATTACCTTGTAAGTCGTGATTGTCTGTAGAAAAGAGTTTGGAAAGTCGGTTACGCAAATCGCGAGCACCTTTCTTCCCATGTTTCATTAAATTATTGAGCGCATCAGTATCAAAGTCTTCTTGACTAAATGGTAAATTGGATAAATATCCAAGGACGAAAAGCGACTTCAAATCGATTACTTTATCTCCAATGCGTGAACCAACTCGTGGAGCAAGCTGACCGGATTTAAAGATTCCAAATGGTATATTTTGAATGGGAAAATCTGAGTTTGAAGGTACTTCTATCCACGAAGTAAGCGCTGGATTGTTTGCGTTTATCATAATTAATTAACTTGAAAATTCTCAATAAGACAAAGGTAATAAAAAGAATGGTTGACAATAGATGATAGAATCTCAAGGGAGCAGCTAAAGTGTAAAGCTGCCCCATGAAATATTCTAAATTACATTTTGAATAATGGGCGATGCGTCATCATTTCTTTGACTTCTTTTTGAACTGATGTAATCGTATGTTCATCTGAAGCATTTAAAATTACCCGATCAATCAATTCTACAATTTTCGGTATCTCGTTGTCGAGTACTCCTCTTGTAGTAATCGCAGGTGTTCCTACGCGAATACCTGATGTTACGAACGGTGACTCAGTGTCAAAAGGAACCATGTTTTTATTTACTGTAATGTGGGCGTTGTTGAGTGCTAGTTCGGCATCCTTTCCGCTAATATTCTTCGAACGTAGATCAATCAACATACAATGATTTTCGGTACCTCCAGAAATGATTTTATATCCTCGATTGACAAATTCCTCTGCCATTACTTTTGCGTTTAAACGCACTTGTTCTTGATATGTTTTAAATTCAGGTGTTAAGGCTTCACCGAACGCAACAGCTTTTGCTGCGATAACGTGTTCTAATGGTCC
>JALQTG010000237.1 GCA_023264075.1 Crocinitomicaceae bacterium | reverse complement strand
ATCCGTGCAATGCTATAAATAGAATAGAGGTTAACCAAGGTCCCAACCAATGCTGAATTCCAGCACGGAAGAGCAATTCTTCTCCGATGCCTGCACAAAGCGAAATAAATAGAATATCTATCCAGTTAAGCCGAAGTGATTTCAACACCTGCTCTTGTTTGTGCGACATTTCTTCGAAATAAGGGTGTTGGCTTACCGCTAGTGCGAAGAGGGCATAAATCAGTCCGAGTTCAAGACCAACTAGAATAAGAGGGGAAGATAGTTCGTGTAATGCGACAATTTCGAGTGGTGTAATTCCTTTAAAATACCAGAGTGCCCAAAATGCAGGAGCTGGAAAAACAAGGAGTGTTATCCAACCCATTAAATAGAATTGCCTTTTAGGAATCATAGAATTATTACTTTTGCTAAAAATAGAGAAAACTATGAAAGATTGGATTTTCGATTGGATTAAAAGTATTTATGGCTTATCGAAGGATACAGAAATGGAAGTGTTACTCGCAGACCCCGGTTTTGTTGCACAAGAATATTTATGGGGATTAGGTCTTTTTGTAAGTGTTGCCGTTATTTTCGCAATAATTTGGTTTTTCACAAGACAAGTACTCTTGGCAATTGTGCATACGTTTGCGTCAAAAACGAAAACAGACCTAGACGATAATTTAGTTGAGAAAAAGTTCTTCAGCAGTTTGGCACATTTGGTTCCGCTGTTTTTACTTGACTACATGTTTGGAATAGCATTTTTTGCTTTCCCTAAAGTATTGGATTTATCAGAAAGAATCAATGAGGTACTCATCGTATTGGTGATTTTGATCTCGCTGCGTCGATTTCTCAATGCATTAGGTCAAATGCTTTCACGTAAACCAGCGCTTGAAGGGAAACCGATTAACTCGTATATTCAAACAGTTAAAATTGTATTGAGTATCATATTTATTATTTTGATGCTTTCAGTACTCACCAAGCAGTCACCGTTATATTTCCTAACCTCTCTTGGTGCAATGACGGCAATATTACTCTTAGTATTTAAAGATACAATTTTGGGATTTGTGGGTAGTATTCAGTTATCAGCGAACGATATGGTTAGGATTGGTGACTGGGTAACAATGGAGAAGTACGGAGCAGATGGAGATGTCTTAGAAATAAATTTGACTACAGTAAAAGTGCAAAATTTTGACAAAACTATTACAACAATTCCTACATATAGTTTCATCGCAGACAGCTTTAAAAACTGGCGCGGAATGGAAGAGTCGGAAGGCCGAAGAATTAAACGTTCTGTTTCGATCCAGCTCGACTCAGTAAAGTTTGCCGACCCTATATTATTAGGAAAGTTGTCGAAAGTAAAATTGCTCAGTAGTTTCATAGAACAACGGCAAGAGGAAATTCGCACATATAATGAAGTGAATGGATTGGATGAGGAACAGTTGAACGCGCGTAAACAAACGAATTTAGGATTGTTTCGTCGTTACTTAGAATATTATCTGAAGAACCACGAGGGTATAAATACGGATATGACATTAATGGTGCGTCAATTGCCTTCTAATGAGCATGGGGTTCCTGTGGAATTATATTGCTTCACGAAAACAAAGGAATGGCAAAAGTATGAAGTCGTTATGGCTGATATCTTCGATCATATTTATAGTGTTGTAAAGCAATTTGAACTAGCTATATTTGAAAGTCCTTCGGGAAAAGATATTCGAGAAGCGATTTCGAAATGATATAACTTAGAGCAATAGTGGACAGATTACTCCCAGCCAGCAGAGATTTATAGGTTTTTGATCACAAATTCAGTACGTCTATTTTGAGCTTTATTGGCTGCGGATGTGTTCGGTACTTTCGGTTGTGTTTGACCGTATCCTATGGCTTCAAGGCGTGATGCTTTTGTTCCTAAAGATATTAGGTAGTCTTTTACACCATCTGCTCTTCGTTGGGAAAGGTCTAAATTTTTCTCCGCATTTCCTTCATTATCTGTATGTCCTTGGATAGCAATGGTGATACTTGGATTTTCATCAAGAAATCTTGAAAA
This sequence comes from Crocinitomicaceae bacterium, assembly GCA_023264075.1. Lineage (GTDB taxonomy): Bacteria > Bacteroidota > Bacteroidia > Flavobacteriales_D > Crocinitomicaceae > JALQTG01. Next base: position 2,868 of record JALQTG010000237.1, on the reverse strand, counting down.
TTGCCGCAGGATAAATTTGGACTGTTTAGATAATTCTGCAGAAGCAGTTTGATAAAGAATGTCATTAATCGTATAGGGTTTACCGATTTCAATTTCTCGTATTTCCATATCTTTTGAACGAACAGTTTCTTTTTTAGCAATCACCTCGGAAGTTACGAGTTGTGAGTCAAAAGCGTGTCCTTCTTTTTTCACATTAATCATTACATCTTCACCTTCTTCTGCCTTAATGATAGCTGCATATTTACCATCATTACCATTCACACGGACTTTTTCCACGCGGTCTGAGTTTTCATAGGTAATTTCGAGTTCTGCATCCAAGACAGGTTCGCCGGCATCATCTTTCAAATCTCCTTTCACTACGATAACAGACTTTGGTCGAGCTTCTTCGTATAATTCAAAAGAGTAGATGTTCCATATTCCTCGTTGACGTGAGGAAAAATACGCAGTTTTACCATCAGTGGAGACAAATATACCAATTTCGTCATCTTCTGAATTGATAGGGTAACCAATGTTTTTAGGTTCTGACCAAGAACCATCTTTTTGTTTTCGCAAGTAAAAAATATCAGTTCCTCCAACTCCTCTACGAGAATTTGAGACCGACGAAACAAAATAAAACGTTTCACTATCTTGGTGGAAAAATGGACTTTTATCTTTTCCTGGAGTATTAATGAGTGTAAAAGGTTCTGCCGGCCCCCAAGTTCCATCGTCTTGTCGCTCAGAGAAGAAAATATCATTGTCTTTTGTGGTAGGTCGATTTGCAGTGTAATAAAGCGTCATTCCATCTGACGACAGCGTGGGTTGTCCTTCCCATCCGTCATCCGTATTTACGTTGGGGCCCAAGTTCTCAAGTGTGGTCCAGGAATAGTCATTCCCGCCTTGTCCACTTCTTTCATAGTAAGTTACGTAGAGGTCACAGTTTCGATATGTTTGACCTTTCACCTTTTCGTCTACACAGGCGCAAATAATCATTTCTTTATTATCTACGGATAAGGTAGCTGCTCCATAACTGCTAAATGTTCCATCGTTAAAGGGGTAATTAACCGGATTCCCACCATCAAAATCGGACTTTGTATCCGGGCGCTTAGACCACGTAAATTCTTCGCGAATGTTACGAATAATATCACCTTTGTTAGTGCGGTCCATTTTACGTGTGTAAAAAATGAGCTCATTATCAGGGGAAATCATTGGGAAATATTCGTCTGTAGTAGTACTTACGTTGCGGACAATTTGTGGATCAAATGGAACTTCTTCTGCACGAAATTTTGCTTCCTCCTGAAGCACACCTAAAACTTCATTTACATCACTTAATTGCTTGGAATGATTATTTGAAAATCGATTGACGTCTTGATGCTTGAAATCAACGAATTTTTCAAAATAGTTAATGGCGTCGTCCTTATTGCCAAATGAATAATTGATAACCCCTAAATAATAATAGGCATCGGCATGAAAGTCATTGCAGAGTTCTATTGTTTTTTTGAACAATTCTTGTGCCTTTCTAAAGCTTTGGTCACCAACTTTGGGATTGGGATTTTTTTCATAAGCCTCCAGCGCTTGACTGTACGCGTAATTGGCAAATTCAAAGTAGGGAGTGGCGTTGTCGCTGGCACCATCCGTAGCTTCTTTGAATAATAATGCGGCTTCTTGCGGAGGGGAAGTACGCGCCTTGTCTAATAGTTTTATGATTTTTTTATTAGGTGGGAGGCAAGATTCAGCCTCTTCTTGGCTGAAGGTCTGGAGTATATTAGAAAGTAAAGTTATAACGGTGATAACGTAAAGTTTCATCATGTTCTACAGGTGTTTTTTTCTTTGAATCAAATATTGTTCCAACCATGTTCAGAACGATGTTTATATAAAATTGTTACAAGTAATTTTTGAAAAAAAATAGGACACTTCAAAGAGGTGACCTATTCTTTTTCATAAACATTTCGGTTATCTTAGAATGTTGACGTGCCCGCGATGGATTTGTCTTTCATCCGTGTATTTGGTTTTGAACTCAATTTTCCAGATATATGTACCGTCTTTGACTATCTTACCACCGTATGTTCCATCCCACCCAACGTTGGCATTATTTGATTCAAAAAGGATTTCTCCCCATCTATTGAAAATCAATAAATTAAAATCATAAGGATCAAATCCTGAGCTGAATACAGGCTGAAAATTAGGGTTGTATTGGTCATCATCAGGCGTAAATGTATTCGGTACATAGAAGATAAGTTCTTCTCGCATATCGATTACACCATAAGTTGTGTCAGGACATCCGAGCTCACTGTATGCGATCAATTGAATTTGATATGTTTCCTCCTCTTCACTTAAGTAGGTATGAATTGGGTTCTCAACATTGGATGTATTTCCGTCTCCAAATTGCCATTCGTGCGTTTCTGCTCCAATAGATTCATTTGTAAATCTAGCTTGATTATTAATCGTTGTTAAATTCAAAGGACTTACGCTAAAGTTGGCCACTGGGTAATCATCTACACAAACGAAATTGGGGTATGTTACGCTGCCTACACAGCCTTCATTAGATGTTATTTGCAGGGTAATATTGTAGCAACCAGCTTCCGTGAATGTAAATGTTTGATTACAACCTGTTAAAAATGCAAGGTTACCGATGGACCATGAGCATTCTATTGAATTTACATTTAAGGTAGTATTACTGAAATCAACGGTTACTGGAATACACCCTTCTTGGTCCGATGAAGTGAATGATACCTGCGGTAACAAGTTTACTGTTACTTGAACTTGATCTGTATCCGTGCACCCCGAAGAATTTCCTGTAACAGTATAAGTTGTTGTTTGATTTAGATGGCACGCTTATTGATACAGCCCCCGATCTTATTAACACTGCTAATGAAATATATTTAAAGTACA
>JALQTG010000333.1 GCA_023264075.1 Crocinitomicaceae bacterium | reverse complement strand
TGAAATTAGTAAGTAGACCGGGTTGTGAGAAAATCGTGCGCTATGCATTTGAATACGCGAAGTTCTATGGAAGAAAGAAAGTAACGTGCTTCACCAAAGATAATATCATGAAGCAAACAGACGGTTTGTTTCGAAGTGTTTTCAACGAAGTAGCCAAAGAATATCCGGAAATCGAAAACGACCACTGGATTATCGATATAGGTGCAGCCAAATTAGCCGACACCCCAGAGGATTTTGATGTCATCGTAACATTGAACCTGTACGGGGATATTATATCGGATATTGCTGCACAAATTGCTGGTTCTGTTGGGTTAGCGGGTTCTGCAAACATGGGTGCATCATGCTGCATGTTTGAAGCAATTCATGGATCAGCCCCAGATATCGCCGGAAAAAATATAGCGAATCCTTCTGGATTGTTGCAAGGTGCAATTCAAATGCTCAATCACATTGGGGAAACGGCAAATGCCGAAAAAATTCAAAATGCGTGGTTGGTGACGCTAGAAGAAGGAATCCACACTGCAGATATCTACCGTGAAGGAAGCAGCCAGAAAAAAGTGGGAACGAAAGAGTTTGCACAAGCGGTGATTGCCAACCTAGGTAAAAAACCGAATCAATTGAAAGCGGCATCATATGCTGCAACTACTCAGTTTGAGTTGCCTCAAATTAAGGAACGCAAACCTGCCGTGAAAGAGCTACTAGGTGTAGATGTGTTCGTGGATGCTGCCGGAATCCTTCCTGATGACTTAGCAGCGAAATTAAAATCTATGAATACAGACCGCTTAGGCTTACAAATGATTACGAATAGAGGAGTGAAAGTATGGCCTCAAGGTTTCAAAGAAACATTCTGCACAAACCACTGGAGATGCCGTTTCTTCTCGACGAATGAAAACTCAATTCCACGTGAAGAGGTGTTAGCAGTACTTCAAAAAGGCCTGGGAAACAACATCGACATCATCAAAACTGAAAACTTGTACTCCTTTGACGGAAAATATGGATTCTCACTCGGTCAAGGACAATAAACGAAGAAACACATGAAATTAGCACTCTCTATAGTGATTATGGTAGTTGGAACCATCGGAGGTCTCAGTTTAGAGGCATCCATTTATCAAGAAATGTTTTATGCCTTGGGTATTTTGGGTGTCTTTTGTGTATTCGCAAGTTTGAATGGTTCACCTAGTGACGAAACCTCTACTGAGTCGTAAATGCACGCACGTCACAGATATAGCGATAAATCAGCGCTCATTGTTACTAAACATGGCAAAGAGCAAGTTATTCAGCCTCTATTGAAGTGGTATCTGGGAATGGATGCCGTACCTTCAATAGGGTTTGATACCGATCAGTTCGGTACGTTTTCGGGGGACATCGCACGCACCCAAGGGCCCAAAGAAACGGTTCGAAAAAAATGCCTTTCCGCTCTCGAACAGTATTCTAAAACCATTGGGATAGCAACAGAAGGTTCGTTTGGCGCTCACCCTTCGAGCCCATTTTTAGCGGCACATGAGGAATGGATGGTCTTTATGGACTTGGAAAATAAAATTGAAGTCTATGAACGCAAGTTGTCCACAACTACTGTGCAGTTTGCAAAGTCTTTTACTACCCCTACCCAAGCTATTGATTTTTTAAGCTCCGTTGATTTTCCGCAACAACGTGTGTTTATTCACGCCGAGGAACAATTGTATCGCACTGCTGTGTATCCGAATGACTTACCCGAGGCCATCGAAGTAATTAAATCGTTGATTGCCCAAAGGGAAAAATGTTGGATCACGAGTGACTTACGTGCACATGCGAATCCGAGTCGCATGAAAGTGATTGAAGGGGTAACTGAAAAACTGATTAACCGACTGTTGACAACTTGTCCTTCGTGTTCAACGCTTGGATACGGCAGAGAAGAGGTAAAAAGAGGCTTGCCGTGCGCGCAATGTCACTTTCCTACTTCGGGTATTCAAGCGGATATTTATGTGTGCGCACAGTGTGGTCATCGGGAAGAAAAAAATGAATCCGATTACCCTAAATCTCAAAATCCTATGTATTGTTTAATCTGTAATCCTTGAATTATGAATGAATTATTTTTAGTTTGCCCGTTTTCAAAGTCTGAAGCAATGGTGCGTGAATGCATCAATCCAAACGCTTTCTTTTTAACTTCCGCTGCGGGTGTATTCCGTTTTAAGGATCCGTTTTATGTTGAAAGCGTAGTGCGTTTTGTAGAAGAAAACACCATCGGAAAACTATATGTTACAGCGAGTGCTGACTGCCGTTTTGCACGCGGAATTGTCAGAGACCGTCGTGCAACAGAGTTTTACGCCGATCAGGAATTGTTCGCAATTTTTAGTGCGCATAGAACTGAAATCACACAGTTAAAAAGTGAAGAGGAGCAAATAAATCGCTTATTACACCTGCATTTAGATAAACAAAAAGCTCAGTTGTCGGAAATGCTTGCGAGCAATGGTTTGAAACGAGAAGTATCCAAACTAGTATTGTCTCCACAGCAATTAATTCAACAACCTGAGCGATTAGCAGCTGCCCAAAAAGTAAGCTATGGACATTAATTTATTATTGGAAAACCTCACCAATCCAGCGCTGCTGTTTTTCGTACTCGGAATCCTGGCGGTTTTGGTGAAAAGTGACTTGAGTATCCCCGATAATTCATCGAAATTCATCGCATTGTACCTCCTTTTTGCCATTGGTTTTAAAGGAGGCCATGAGTTAGCGCATAGCGAATTTAGTAACGAGATTTTATATACGTTTGTGTTTGCCATTTTAGCAGCTACGATTGTACCGGTCTATGTGTTCTTTTTGCTTAAACGAAAGTATACCATTTCCAATTCCGCGGCAATTGCATCTTCCTATGGTTCCGTTAGTGCTGTGACGTTTGTGACAGCAATCACCTATTTAGAGATGCACAACGTTGATTTTGGCGGACACATGGTAGCTGTGATGGCCATTATGGAGGCTCCCGCGATTGTAGTAGGAGTATTTTTATTGAATCGCTTCACGGAAGGTGAGAATTCCCTCTCTATGGGTGGCGTATTGAAGCATGCATTGACCAACGGAAGCGTACTCCTCATTATTGGAAGTTTGATCATTGGGTTTATTACCAATGACGCTCAGGCGGATGAAATCAAGCCCTTTACTACTGATATTTTCAAGGGATTCTTAGCGATTTTCTTGTTGGACATGGGGATTTCAAGCGGAAGGAAATTGGGTGATTTTTTCAAGAAAGGATGGACGAGTGTCCTTTTAGCATTGTTATTCCCGCTTGTCAATGGAATGTTTACCGCATGGGTATCGGGATACTTTTTAGCAGAGACGGGCGATCGTTTTATTTTAGCCATCCTCGTATCCAGTGCATCGTATATCGCAGTACCTGCCGCGATGAAA
>JALQTG010000325.1 GCA_023264075.1 Crocinitomicaceae bacterium | reverse complement strand
ATTTCTTTGAAGAAATTGCTGAAGACATCGTCCGTTTAGAATTGGACACCCTTTTTCAGCGTCACGCGACAAAGACAATTGGCATCGTTGCAACCAATCGACGTTCAGGCGACCCAGTTTATCTCAAACCGACCGAAGAAGATTGGGTGTCCTGCTTGATCGCATCTTGCTCAATACCCTTTGTCACGAAAGCTAAGCACTCCATGTATGGACATGAGTTAATGGATGGAGCTTGGGGCGACCCACTGCCCGTTCAATGGACAATTGATCAAGGTGCAACTGATATTACTATCGTTCGTACTTCCCCAATTGAAACAAGGGAAAAACAAAGTATTCCTGATTATTTCGGAGAGGTCTATTACCAGAAACACCCCGGTCTAAAAAAAATATTCTCCAATAGTCACAAACGCTTTAATGCAGCTGTAGATTTAATCAATTCACCACCAGCAGGGGTGACCATCCGTCAAGTTGCACCGCAACAAAAATTAAAAGCCGGAGTTTATACCAATTCCAAAAATGCCTTAGAAATAGACTACAGATATGGACTAGAGGTAGGATTAGATTTTTTAAAGCGGGACCGGCATTGATTCCCGGTATGTTTTGAAAAGTTACTATCTTGCCGGCTCAAATCACTGTTATGGATCCATACGAAGACAATCCGAAAAGTATTAAATACCATGTGAAGCGCTACCTGCTGAAAAATCGCGTACGCTTTACTGGAAAAGTAGCGGTTGACCTTCCTGCTGGGAATGGCGTTACCTCGCGTATTCTTCAAGAAATTGGATGTGATGTCAAACCATTTGATTTATTTCCAGAATATTTCGATATAGAGGGATTAACCTGCGAACGTGCTAATGTATTGGATAAGATTCCAATGGAAAATGAATCAGCAGACATCGTACTTTGTCAAGAAGGTATCGAACACTTTTCAGATCAATTCAAGTCTTTACAAGAGTTTAATCGGATTACCAAGCTTGGAGGAAGCTTAATCATTACTACCCCTAACTACTCCAACTTAAAGTCACGCCTCTCTTATTTTCTCTCCGAATCTGAAAAGATGCATTCAATTATGCCTCCCAATGAAATCGACTCTATTTGGATGAACAACCAAGAGATTTCGAATGAAATTTATTTTGGACACGTGTTTCTAATTGGTGTGCAAAAACTGCGTGTGTTAAGTCGTTTAGCCGGATATAAGATTAGACAAATTGAATTTACCCGAATTAAACCGACTTCCTTTTTACTCCTATTATTTCACTATCCCGTTATTTATTTGTCGAACTACTTCACGTATCGCAAAAATGTAAAGAAGAATAATGGATACGACAAAGCTTATCAAGCTAGGGTCTACAAGGAAATCTTCCAACTCTCCGTGAACTGGAAAATTCTAGTGGATAGTCATTTATTTATTGAATTCGAGAAAGTAGAACATGCTTCGAACGTAATGAAAGGACTGCAAAGCGTACACAAAGATTTTGAAGAAAGAACTTAAGATAAATATTCAATGATTAGACTTCTTCTACCCTAGATGGATTTTAATTTCTCGATGGTTTCACTTGGGTTAGGTGAATTGAAAATAAAACTTCCTGCAACGAGTGCATTCGCTCCAGCACTTATGAGCAAAGGAGCGTTTTCACTATTCACTCCTCCATCTACCTCAATTAATGCATTACTATTTTTCGATTGAATCAATGTTTTCGTTTCCGCCACCTTTTTAATCGCATGCGAAATAAACTTTTGCCCCCCAAAACCAGGGTTGACCGACATAATCAAGACCAAATCGAGCTCTTCAATAATATTCTCTAACAAATGAACCGGTGTGTGCGGATTTAAAGCTACACCCGCTTTGATACCAAATGATTTGATGTGTTGAATAGTTCGGTGCAAATGAGGACAAGCTTCATAATGAACAGTGATGATTTCAGCACCCGCCTTCACAAACGTTTCAATGTATTGATCAGGGTTAACAATCATTAAATGAACGTCCAATGGCTTTTTTGAATGCTTATTCATTGCTTCCATCACAGGAAAACCAAATGAAATGTTTGGAACAAAAACACCATCCATGATGTCAATGTGCAACCAATCTGCTGCGCTGTTATTGAGCATTTCAACATCCCGCTGGATATTTCCAAAATCACATGCTAATAATGAAGGAGAGATAATTGTCGACATTGTTTTCAATTTTAGTCAAAATTAATAATTATATCGAACTAAAATGAAACCCTAGCTCGTCGATCCTGGGAAAATAAAGTACCTAAATAATCTGAACACAGATTAAACAGATTTTTTGGGATTCAGCGAAAGGCAGACAAAGGGCATATAGAATATTTTAATTGGATGTTTACTAGACAACACCTAAAGATAAAATAAGAAATACTAATTAATCCTATAAATCCTTCCTTGGTCAGATAAACGAACGTCAAAAAACCTTTTTCTCGGCTTATCTATTTCAACCATTGCCCTAAAGCATTGCGTTGGAGCTTGTAAGGTTCATCTGCCATTTTAATCCAATAACGTTGATAGAAAGTTCTACTCACTTCAGGAATAAACAGTTCTACAATTTTACCCTTTCGTTGGACAATTAATTTCTTGGTATCATTTTCAAAAAAGCTGAGCCATTGATTTAAGTCATTATTTATTTTTACCTCATTCACCGCAATGATTTCATCGTCCAGCATACCTCCAGCTACATCAAACGGACTCCCTGGAAATATGGCCATTGCTTTTAACTGATTATTTACCACAGCGGTTTTTACACCAAGGTGAGCCGCCCCATAGTCTTCCGACGGTTCATTCATAAGCTCTAGCCCTAAATAGTCGAGGCAATCTGTCAAAACACCCTCAAACGCCTTGGTTCCGTTGATGTACTGATCAAAGAGCCAATCCATAGAAGTTCCCGTTACATTTTCAATTTCTGCCTTGTATACTCCCTCAGAAACTCCAATTCCTTTTTTACCATAATTGTTGTAAAGGCTGCGCATTACTTCATCCAACTTGCGCTTGTTTCCTGTAGCCCTCATGATGCTAACATCTGTCACGAACGCCAGCAAACACCCTTCGGTATATATGGATACTTTCCTACCTGGAATCCCAGGAGTGTAGCCGTCTAGCCATGTATCAAAAGAACTCTCCGCTACAGAATAATTGAAACGACCAAAATTATCAAAGTGGCGCTGTAACTGCGTATTAAACTCAGTGAAGTATTGATCCAACGTAAAAACGCCACTCTTTAGTAGCATGAGATCACCCATGTAGGTAGTCACGCCTTCAGCTAAATACCCCATTTTGGAGTAATTTTCCTTAGAAAAGTCATATGGCATCATTTCAATTGGACGAATGCTCTTTACATTCCACGTATGGTAAAGCTCATGCGAACTTACACCGAGCAGCTCCTTATACAGACGCCCAAAGACATCATAACTCGGCCCAAGCGTTATTACAGTACACTGTTCATGTTCTACTCCATGATATGCTTGATACGGCAAGATTTGGATTAAAAAATGATACTCCGAACAAGGGAATTCTAAAAATTTTTCCAATTGTTTCTCCGTAAATGCCTGAAAGTCTTTCAGCAATCGTCTCCAATCGGGATAAATTAACCCATTAAACCAAACATGAAACATTACGTTCTTCATTTCATAGGATGCATGTTGTAATCCAGCCGAACAAATGAAAGGACTATCCGCCAATTGGTCAAAATTTCGCGCTCGAAGCTGACGATTCTCCTGCAATATAGGCGACGCAATCTGCCAATTTTCGGGAACATCGAGTTGAACATTGATTTCATCCGTATAGTTTTCTAAGGAATATAAGCAACAGTTCACGGGGTTCACATACAACTGTGTCGCATCCAAATAAGTAGAACCCGCATTTAACTCCGCAGCGTAATACTTATAGCTCACCTTTACCGACGAAGCTTCAGAAGTATCTACCACCCATTTATCTTTGATTGTTTTTGTAAAAGGAAGTAACTTTCCGGTTTCGTTATACACGCAAAACGACTTGACATTCTTTGCAAAATTGCCCAATTCGTAGCGACCTGGTCGCCATGCTGGAAGTTGTAACTCCAACATATCGTTTGGCGAAGACACTTCTAGCCGTATTGAAACGAATTGTTGATGTGGCGCGTCGATTGCAAACGTATACTTCATAGAATCAGTTTTTGGCAAAAATACGAAAAAGCAGTTCAGTCCAAAACTCTAGGCTTGATGATCAGCACTATTTACGCACAATTTAACAATAGATGAAAGAAAAAAAACCGAGCGTAACTCGGCTTTTTTCTTTACATATCTATCCAAATTAGATTTCCAAGAATACTTCGAACCCAGAACTTAAAACATCCAACTTACACCAACATCATCACTGGATTCTCCAAATACGACTTAAATGTATTCAAGAATTCAGAACCTGAGGCACCATCTACTACTCTATGGTCACAAGAAAGTGTTACTTTCATGATGTTACCAGGAACAACTTGACCGTTTTTAACAACCGGTACTTGTTTGATTCCACCTACTGCTAAAATACAGCTATCTGGAGGGTTAATAATCGCTGTGAACTCTTCGATACCATACATTCCTAAATTCGAAATCGTAAAGGTATTTCCCTCCCAGTCTTGTGGTTGTAATTTTTTATCTTTTGCTTTTTGCGCGAATTCTTTTACTTCCGCACCAATTTGTGATAGACCTTTTGTATCTGCGAATCGCACTACAGGCACTAATAAGCCATCTTCTACGGCAACTGCAACTCCAATATGGATGTGATCATTTCTACGAATGAAATCTCCCATCCAAGCACTGTTTACAGTAGGGTGCTTTCTAAGTGACATCGCAACGGCCTTCACCACCATATCATTGAACGATACTTTCACACCTTCTTGAGCATTCATTGCTTTACGCGAGGCAATTGCATTATCCATATCAATTTCTAACGTTAAGTAGAAATGCGGCGCTGTAAACTTACTTTCAGCTAAACGCTTCGCAATCACTTTACGCATTTGCGAAACATTTTCATCACGGTACGATTCAGTTCCCGCAGGAGCAGCTGTGAAACTATTCCCTCCAGCAGGCCTTTCGTAAGGCACATAATTCTCCACATCGCGCTTCACGATTCTACCGTTTTCTCCAGTTCCTTGAACTAAACCAACATCAATCCCTTTTTCTTCTGCCAATTTCTTCGCCAAAGGAGAAGCAAGTATACGTCCATCACCTGAAGTCGCGGCTACTGGTTGTGCAGCAGGCTGAGCAACTGGTGCTGCTTTCTGTTCCTGAACAACAGGTGCAGCTTTTTCCTCAACAACTGGAGCAGGAGATTCTTTCGGTTCTTCGGCTGGAGCGCTTTCCCCTTTCTTTGCATCCGCTAAAAGCGCCTTAATGTCCTCTCCTTTTTCACCAATAATTGCTAAAACATCATTCACAGGAGCAGTTTCACCTTGTTGAATTCCAATGTGTAATAACACACCGTCATAAAAAGACTCGAACTCCATTGTTGCTTTATCTGTTTCTATTTCAGCGAGCAATTCACCCGCTGTAACAGTATCTCCTACTTTTTTATGCCATTCCGCTACAACTCCTTCAGTCATTGTATCAGAAAGCTTGGGCATTAAAATAACTTCAGCCATTTCTTTGTATCTATTAATATTCAACTATAAACGGATATCCTTCCGTTTTATAAACATCTTCGTATAATTCATGTGCCTCTGGGTAAGGAGAGTTCTCAGCAAATTCAACTGACTCTTTCACCTCGTTTGCTACCCAATCCTGAATCTCTTTAATTTCCTTTTCCGAAAGGAATTTATTCTCTTTAATCACATTTAAGCAGTGTTCGATTGGATCTTGTGCCTGATATTCTGCCACTTCTTCTTTTGTACGGTATTTTTGTGGATCAGA
>JALQTG010000323.1 GCA_023264075.1 Crocinitomicaceae bacterium | reverse complement strand
TGCAGAGCGAAACGATGTGAATGCAGTGCTGCACTTAGGAGATTATATTTATGAATATGCAGCAGGAGGATATAGTGCAAATATTGCAGATCGCACCCATGAACCATTACATGAAATTGTAACTCTTGACGATTATCGCTTGCGTTACAGCCATTACCGATTGGATACGGACTTACAGCGCATACATCAGCAATATCCTTTCATCTGTGTATGGGACGATCATGAATCGGCGAATGATGCTTGGTATGACGGCGCTGAAAATCATGACGCGGCAGCTCAAGGCGCATGGATTGATCGTAAAAACAACGCTAAAAAAGCATATTTTGAATGGTTGCCTATTCGCGAAAGCAACGACTCATCAATTTACCGCAAAATAGAATACGGTGATCTCATCAATTTATACATGCTTGACACCCGTCTAGAAGGACGTGATGAGCAAGTTGGAGCTACATCCTCCGATATAGACAGTCCAACACGTTCATTGCTCGGTGAAACCCAACTTACGTGGTTAAAATCAGAATTACTGGCGAGTACAGCACAATGGAACATACTTGGTCAACAAGTCATGATGGCTCCGTTGGAAGCGTTTGGAACTCCTTTGAACCCCGATCAATGGGATGGATACAACTATGAACGGAATCACCTACTCAACTACATTGTTTCGAATGATATTCCAAACGTAGTTGTTCTCACGGGTGACATCCATACCTCTTGGGCCAATGATATCCCTATGGCTGGATATATTAGCTCCACGGGAACTAATTCTGGGGGTGTTGAATTTGTGGCAACAAGTGTTACGTCACCTGGGTTTCCAATTGGTTTTGGAGTAAGTCTGATTCAATCGATGAACAGTCATATCAAATGGGCCGACTTAACGGAAAAAGGATACATTATTTTGGATGTAACCAAAGATCGAGCGCAATCTGAATGGTATTTTATGGATGATGTAAACACACCTGGAAATAGCCAATCCTTTGCTAAGGCTTACTATGTCAATGATCAAGAACGGTTTTTGCGCGAAGAAAGTATACCTAGCTTTGCTTCCAACTTTTGTATTCCGGCACCTGTTCTAAACCTTGAGGGTAACCAACCTGAGGCGTTGGAACTATTTGGCGTTTATCCTAATCCTTTCAATAATTATTTCATTCTCCATATGGGGGCAGCGAAAGCACAACAGATAGAAGTCTCTATTCTGGATTTGAGCGGAAAAGTTGTTTTCCAACTAGAAGGAATTCCAGTTGCCGGAGGCAGCGAGTATTTAAAAATTCAAACCGAAGGATTGGCTTCAGGACTCTATTCATTGATCCTTTCAACGCGATCATCTCAAACAGCGCATAAAATCGTAAAGTTTTAATTTCTAAAGAAAATATGAGAGAGCGTCACCTTTAGCTAAGTGACGCTTTTTTATTTTTCTTCCTTCATCCTAAAATTCTTCCGTAACTTTGCGGTATGGGTGAACTAACACTTTCTCCTAAAAAACGAGTGCAAGGAAGCTTTACAGCACCTTGTTCAAAAAGCTATACCCAACGCGCCATAGCTATTGCAAGCTTGTGCCGAAAACCCGTTCGTTTGGAAAACTATGGAGAGAGTGACGACACCCTTGCAGCTCTGCGGATTTTAACAGCGTTTGGTGGTGCCTATCAACTCGAAAACAACGAACTCCACATTTCGAAAGGAATTGAGCGTTCTTCAGAAAAGAACTATACATTGGATGTTGGTGAAGCGGGGTTGAGTACACGTCTCTTTAGTGCTTTTTCGTTGCTGTTTGAAACAGAAATCGTGATTACCGGACATGGTTCTATCCTTCAGCGACCAATGGCCATGGTGATTGATGTACTACAACAGTTCAACAAGAAGGTGGAGTCTAAGAATGGTTTTTTACCACTAACCATTTCGGGTAAAACTATACCCAAAAGGATTGAAGTTGATGGCTCCGAAAGTTCGCAGTTACTTACAGGATTATTAATTGTATTACCCTTAATCCATCAGGATACCGTAATTCATGTCAAAAATCTTAAATCTGCTCCCTACATTGATATGACGTTGGAAATTCTCCAAACATTTGGAATTTCAGTAAGTCATGAAAACTATACAACATTCACCATACCCGGGAACCAACAACCTGCGCGGGACGTCTACAATATCGAAGGAGATTGGAGTGGGGCATCATTTTTTGCGGTTGCAGCTGCCATTGGTGGGGAATTAACATTATCTAACCTTCATCAAAACTCCTCACAGGCAGACAAAGACATACTGCTGGCACTAGAAAAAGCGGGGGCTTCTATAAAATGGATATCCAATGAACAGGTTTTTATTCAAAAAAATGAACTGAATGCCTTCGATTTTGATGCAACAGATTGTCCTGATTTATTTCCTCCGTTAGTAGCGCTGGCTGCGCACTGTAAAGGCGAAACGAGCATAAAAGGGTTAAATCGTTTAACCAACAAAGAAAGTAATCGTGGCGTAAGCTTAAAGACCGAGTTTCAAAAAATCAATATCTCTATCGAATTAGATTACGCAAATGACACGATGATTATTCAAGGTAATCCGCAGCTGAGAATAGATTCAGCAATATCGTTTGATTCACACAACGACCATCGCATCGCCATGGCTGTTGCTTTATTGGCTATAAATGCACAAGTGCCTTTTACCATCAATAACTCGCAAGCCGTGATGAAATCGTTTCCTGGATTTTTTGAGGAGTTCGAGCAGATTTAATCAAATCCCTGAAGAAAAAATCTGAAAGATCACGAGCGTGTAAAACTAACTGACAATAGCGTAATTTTCCGAAAAAAAATCACTACTTTTGCGAGAATTTATTTCACAAATAGGTTCACATTATGCCATTAGAAAACATCGCTGATATTAAAGAAGGATTAACATTTGACGATATCTTGTTAGTCCCAGGTTACTCTGAGGTTCTACCGAAAGATGTTCAATTAAAATCAAAATTCACCCGTAACATTTCATTGAATACCCCGATTATTTCGGCGGCAATGGATACGGTAACCGAGTCGAGCTTGGCTATTGCCATCGCACAATCCGGAGGAATTGGTGTTATTCACAAAAATATGAGTATCGCTGAACAAGCATTGGAAGTGCGGAAAGTGAAGCGTTCTGAAAGCGGAATGATTATCGACCCGATAACCTTGCGGGAGGATTCGATGGTGGAAGATGCCTTACGCTTGATGAAGGAAAACAAAATCGGAGGAATTCCTGTGATTGATGAAGGAAACTACCTCAAGGGAATTGTGACCAATCGCGATCTGCGTTTTGAAAAGAAAAAAAATCGACCGATTCGTGAAATAATGACCAAAGATAATTTGATCACCACAAAAGACGGCACTGATTTATTGCGTGCAGAAGATATTTTACAAGAACATAAAATTGAAAAACTACCGGTTATCGACGATCAAGGAAGACTTGTTGGATTGATTACTTTTCGAGACATCATCAAAGTCAAAGAACACCCTAATTCGTGTAAAGACCAATTTGGTCGCTTACGCGTTGCTGCTGCTGTAGGAGTAACCGACGATACGCTTGAGCGTGTTAACGCATTAGTAACTGCTGGAGTGGATGCTATTGTGATCGATACTGCTCATGGACACACGAAAGGTGTTGTAGTGAAATTGAAAGAGGTAAAAGGGAAGTATCCAACCCTTGATGTTATCGTTGGGAATATTGCTACACCAGAGGCTGCTAAGTATTTAGCGGAGGCTGGTGCGGATGGAGTTAAGGTAGGAATTGGCCCAGGATCAATTTGCACTACCAGAATTATTGCAGGGGTGGGTGTTCCTCAAATTTCTGCCATCAATGACGTTGCGCGTGCACTTGAAGGAACAGGTGTACCAGTGATTGGAGACGGAGGAATTCGCTACACGGGAGATATCGTAAAAGCCATTGCTGCAGGAGCAGATACCGTAATGGTTGGTTCGATGTTTGCTGGAACAGAAGAGTCCCCCGGCGAAACCATTATTTACCAAGGAAGAAAATTTAAAGCGTACCGAGGAATGGGGTCCTTAGAAGCAATGGAAAAAGGGTCAAAAGATCGCTACTTCCAGGACAATGAAGAGGACAATAAAAAATTAGTTCCAGAAGGAATTTCAGGAAGAGTACCGTTCAAAGGGAACCTCAATGAAGTTGTTTACCAAATCATCGGAGGACTAAGAGCAGGTATGGGATATTGCGGGGCTCCAACCATCGAAAATTTAAAAGGTGCCAAGTTTGTGCGCATCACGAATGCAGGAATGACAGAGTCTCACCCCCACGATGTTGCAATCACCCGTGAAGCACCAAATTATAGTTACAAATAGAATAAGGTATAGTATTTGACGTTAAACATCATCCACTAAACGAAACAAAGAAAATTATGAAAGGAATAAAGTTACTCGTTGCAAGTCTTCTATTTTCAAGTGTACTTTATGCACAGAAAGATCCAGTGATTCTTACCATCAACAATGAAGAAATTCACCAATCGGATTTTCTTTCGGTTTACCTCAAAAACAATAACGACCCTAAGTTTGACAAAGAATCACTTGACAATTATGTAGAACTCTACAAACGCTTCAAGTTAAAAGTAGCTGAAGCAGAAGCATTGGGCTATGATAAAAACCCGGAATTAATCAAAGAACTAGACGGATACCGAAAAACATTGGCGCGCCCCTACCTTGTAGATTCTGCAAAAAATGAAGCCCTCATTCAAGAAGCCTATGAGCGTTCCAAGTATGAGATTCGTGCTTCGCACATATTAGTAATGGTTACCGAAGACGCAAGTCCGAAGGACACGCTAAAAGCATTCAACAAAATTTCTGCATTAAAAAAGCGGATTGATGGCGGAGCATCGTTTGAAGATGTTGCCACCGGAAAGGACGGTTCAGAAGACCCTTCTGTAAAACAAAATAACGGCGACTTAGGCTACTTCACCGCGTTTCAAATGGTATACCCGTTTGAATCTGTAGCCTACTCCACTCCAGTTGGACAAGTGGGAGGACCTGTTCGTACGAAATATGGTTATCACCTGATTAAAGTAGCTGATAAGCGAGCTGCTCGTGGTACAATTTCAGCTGCACATATCATGGTCGCTGTTGCCGCCGATGGAGACCCTCTAGATGTTGAAAATGCCGAGAAAAAAATCAACGAAATCTATGAAAAACTAGAAAAAGGAGAAGAATTCGGACAATTGGCGCGTCTATACTCTGACGATAACGGAAGTAAAGGAAAAGGCGGTCGTCTTCCTCAGTTTGGAACTGGAACTAGCCAACGCATGGTAAGTGAATTTGAAGATGCAGCGTTTGCATTGACAAAAGACAATGAATATTCTAAACCTTTCCGTACAGATTATGGATTCCACATTGTGCAGCGCATCGATTATACTTCATTGGGAAGTTACGAAGAAATGTACAAAGGACTTCAATCGAAAGTGAACCGAGGTGAGCGTGGACAAAAAACACAAGAATCATTTATCGTGAAGTTGAAGAAAGAAAACAACTTCAAGGACCTCTCTAAAAAAACACTTAAGTGGTTCTTAAATGAGGTGGATTCCACCATTTTCCAGGGAACATGGGAAAGAGAAAACCTTGCTAAAAACGGAGTCCTTTTTAGCTATGCCGGGAAAAAGTTTTATCAAAACGACTTTAAACAATACCTTGCTGAAAATCAACGACGCACCAAGCCAATGAATACTGAAAACTACGTCAATGAAAACTACAAGAAATGGCAAGACCAACTGATTTTGGAAGATGAGGAAAGTAAGTTGGAAGGAAAATATCCTGAATTCAAAGCGCTGATGAAAGAATACCATGATGGAGTGCTACTGTATGAAATCATGAAAGATAAAGTCTGGGATAAAGCTATTCAGGACACTACAGGGTTGCAAAATTTCTTTGCAAAAAACAGCGGAGACTATAACTGGCCAGACCGCATCGACGCAGATGTTTATTCAGCGAACGATCAAGTAAATGCGCAAGCTGTGTTTGACTTATTGAGTTCCACTAACGACTTGAGCGCAAAACAAGTAGCGGATAGCATTAATAAAGACTCTCAATTGAACATTCGTTTAGAGTCCTCTAAATACGCCAGTGAAACTACATCCTTTTTAGTAGGACAATCCTTAAAGAACGGTATTAACCGTATTTTTGAGCACGAAGGAAAGTTCTATGTCATCGTTGTGAAAGAGTTTCTAGAAAGTCAACCTAAAACATTGGCTGAAGCAAGAGGTGCTGTGATTCAGGACTACCAAAACCATTTGGAGGAGACTTGGTTGAATGAATTACGAGACAAGCACATCATCACCGTTCAAAGTGAGGTGTTGTACAGTTTAGGAAAATAGTGTTCGCGCAATTTCAACATATTACCCATATGAAAAAGGCTGTCATATTTGTCAGCCTTTTACTCGTTTTTACGGCTTGTACAACTGAACGCGGTGAACTCTGGGCAGAAGTGAACAATCACGCGTTGTACGAATACGACGCTGAAGAAATGATGCTTGCCAAGCAACTATCTCCCGAGAACGAAGCGCATGTGACACAGTTCGTTGACGATTGGATCGCCATGCAATTAGTGAATGATGAAACCGCCGAACTGTATCCAGACACCTATCGCGCGAATTCAACAAAGGCGGATGTGACCCTATATCAATTGAATTTATTTGAATTAGAAAACGACTATATTCGTACGCACCTAGACTCCACCGTTACGACGGATGAGATCATGGACTATTACCGAAAAAACAGGGACAATTACCTGAACCAAAGCTTTATCGTGAAAGCATTGTACATCAAGATACCAGACAGTATTGATGCCGTTAAACAAATCGAAAAAGCGTTCCTGTTAAAAAATGATAAAGACCGTGCAGAAATCTCAAAATATGCCAATCTTTACGCTACCAACTTTTATTTTGAAGAGGAAAAGTGGATATTTTTTGAAGACTTAGTGCGTGATGTTCCGATTACTGATGGAACCAAAGAGCGTATGATTATAAAAAAAGATCACGGAATATTTACAGACAATGGCAATGTTTATTTCTTAAATATTTTGGATTATCGCATAAAAAACACCACTGCTCCGTTAGAAGTAGAGAAAGAGACCATTCGAAAAATTATTCTAAAGCGCAGATCGAATGAATTACGCAAACAAATGAATCAAACCATCATTGATGAAATTAAATCTAAGCATATTATTAATCGCCATCACTAACCTTTGGGTTGTACCATCTACCCATGCTCAGATTATTGGGGGAGATTTAGGAGGGAAAACCAAAACGGTGGATCGGATCCTTGCGCAAATTGGGAATAACATTATCCTGTTGTCGGACGTTGAAAACCAGCGGATTCAAGCACTGTCTCAAAATACTGAACTCAACAAAGACTCTGAGTGTTTTATGCTAGAAGAAATGTTGTACCAAAACCTCTTGGTAAATCAAGCGAAACTGGACTCAATTGAGATTAGTGATGGACAGGTAAATGCTGAAATGGAAAATCGGTTACGGACCATCGAAACACAAATCGGAGGAAAGCAAAAGCTCGAAGAATTCTACGGGAAAACGTACACACAAATCAAAGATGAGTTTCGTGAAATCATCAGAGACCGTTTGTTGGCTCAAGAGATGGAACGTCAGATTACCGCTGAAGTCTTGGTAACTCCGCGTGACGTGAAACGATTTTACAACGACATTCCAAAAGACAGCTTACCCTATATCAATGAACACATTGCTATTCAACAGATTTTGATTTATCCTAAAATCACTCAAAAAGAAAAAACAGAAGCCATTGAGAAAATGCGCGAATGGCGCAGAGATGTTATTTCAGGGGAACGCTCGTTCGAGGCCCTTGCAACCATTCACTCGAAAGACTTAGGAAGTGCGCGACAAGGTGGAAAAATTTCCGCTTCCCGCGGAATGATGGTTCGGCCGTTTGAAGCAGCAGCCTTCTCACTTGAAGTGGGAGAAATCTCAGATGTTGTAGAAACTCAATACGGTTACCATATCATTCAACTTGTAGAACGGAAAGGAGATGATTATACGGTACGTCATATTCTCACCTACCCAGAAGTAAGTCGACAAAGTTTGATGGATGCTGCAGCATTGATGGACGAATGTTATGAGCGTCTGAAAAAAGGCGAAATCACATGGGAACAAGCTGTAAAAGCGTATTCAGAAGATGAAGAGACCAAGCAAAACTCTGGTAATGTGGCGAATCCTTATACAGGAGAACAATACTGGGACGTGCAATACATCAACGAAATAGACCCGCAGATATTTGGACTTACCAACAGCCTGAAAGTAGGACAATTCTCTCAACCTTCGCTGTATGAGGATATGCGCAACCGTAAAGAAGGTGTGCGCATCGTGCGACTTGCTGATCGCACCAAACCACATGTTGCGAATTTATCGGATGATTACAGTTTCATACAGCGTGCCGCTGAGAATAAGAAGAAAGAGGATCTTATCGCAAATTGGGTGAATGACAACCTGAGAAATGCATACATCAGAATCGATGAAAATTATAAGGAATGCCCTTTCCGTTATGATTGGTAATCCCTATATTTAACCTTTCAAACTAGAGAATACTATGTCAGACGTTGAAGCGATCGACCAATTGGTTGTCAAGTACAAAGAACTAAAAAATGAAATTCATAAAGTTATTGTTGGACAAGAAGACGTTGTCGACCAAGTATTAATTTCTATATTTTCACGTGGACACTGCCTACTTGTGGGTGTGCCTGGATTGGCGAAGACCTTGTTAGTGAATACCATCGCTGAAACTCTCGGGCTCACGTTTAACCGCATTCAGTTCACTCCTGACTTGATGCCTTCAGATATCGTTGGATCGGAAGTATTGGACGAGCAACGCAATTTTAAATTTGTCAAGGGACCTTTGTTTCATAACATTGTACTGGCCGATGAGATTAATAGAACACCTCCTAAGACCCAATCTGCGCTTTTAGAAGCCATGCAAGAGCGAAGTGTAACAGCAGCGGGGAATAATTACAAACTTCCAGCTCCTTTCTTCGTATTAGCAACGCAGAATCCAATTGAACAGGAAGGAACGTATCCATTACCAGAAGCACAACTCGACCGATTTATGTTTAATATCTGGGTGGACTACCCTTCATTCATTGAAGAGCTCGCGATTGTTAAAGCAACAACGACAGATACCCCAATTCACGTCAACAAAGTGATTTCAGGAGAAGAAATATTGAAGTTCCAAACACTTATCCGACAATTGCCTGTGGCCGATAACGTATTGGAGTACGCCGTTAAGTTAGTAGGTAAAACACGTCTTAATAATGAGTTAGCTCCTCAACTTACGAAAGACTTTCTTTCATGGGGAGCAGGACCGCGGGCTTCACAATACTTAATCATTGGTGCTAAGTGTCATGCTGCCCTCAAAGGGAAATATGCGCCAGACATCGAAGATGTGAAGGCCGTTGCATTGCCGATTCTTCGTCATCGATTAGTTCGAAATTACAAGGCAGAAGCAGAAGGCTATTCCATGGATAAGATCATTACCGAATTACTTTAGTCTATTTTTTTTAGCGACAAGGGCATTAAAAACTAATTTTGTCCGTTAATACGCTACAATTCTCCGCTGAATGAAGATCTGGCTCACATGTTTATTTGTATTCCTTGTTACTGCTATTTTTGCACAAACTGGAGTTGTGAACGGGCGTGTGGTGGACAAATCAAATATCGGAATTTTTGATGTCCGCGTTTCCATTGTCGAAACACCTGCCATTCGGACACGGACAAACGTAGATGGAGCCTTCTCCCTCACTGTTCCTTCTGATCAAGCGCTTACATTACTGATTCAATCTGAAGGAGAGCGAAAAACCTTTCCCATACGTATTCAAGCCAATGAAACCTATGAGTTAGAAAAAGTCAAACTAAATATTCAATCCTTCGAAGGTGTAACGGTTCAAGGGAAAGAGAAAGACCTCACCATCGAACAATTACCTGTTATCGAAATCTCCTACATCCCGGGACCCCAGAATAGCGTTGAACAATACCTAGTATATACTACCGCAGCACGTTCAAACAACGAATTGACCAACAACTATAACGTGCGTGGGGGGAGTTACGAAGAAAATCTTATTTACGTCAACGGATTTGAAATTTACCGTCCGTTCCTAACGCGCAGCGGTGAACAAGAAGGTATGAGTTTTATCAACCCGAATTTAGTCAGTGATATTTCGTTCAGTGCAGGAGGATTTGCTGCGCGTTATGGTGATCGCCTCAGCTCTGTACTCGACATTACCTACAGAACACCCGAACGTTTTCGCGGGTCATTCGACATTTCGTTACTCGGCGCAGGAGCTCACGTGGAAGATAAAATCAATCCGCGTTTCAACTACATGGTCGGCGCACGCTACAGAGATCAAAGTTATGTGCTCAATGCACTTCCTGTCAAAGGTGCCTATCGTCCTAGGTTTTACGACTTTCAATTCCTAACGAATTATGCAGTCACCGAAAACCTAACGTGGAGTGTTTTGGGACACTTTTCTTCTAACGACTTTCGGTTTGCACCCGAATCACAAGACACCCGATTTGGAACAATCAACCAAGCCTTGAGCTTTCGTGTATTTTTTGAAGGAGAGGAATTAACCAAGTTTCAAACGATGACAGGAGCGACGTCTGTGAAATGGAAAGCCAACAAGCGTACAAACTTGGATTTTTACTTTAGCGTATTCAATACAGATGAGCGTGAAACCTACGACGTATTGGGACAATATTTCATCAATGAAGTAGAAACAGATCCTTCGAAAGAAGAGTTTGGTGATTCGGTTGGAACTCTCGGAGTGGGGAGTTTCTTGAATCATGCGCGCAACAGTTTACAAGCTACACTCTATACCTTGAGGCATGAAGGAAGCTATGATTTCTTGAAGGTCACTCCTGACGGACTCGACTATGTGAATAAAGGAAGTCTTCGTTGGGGCGCTTCAGGACAGTTTGATGATTTCTATGATGTCATGAGTGAATGGCGCATGGTTGATTCTGCTGGCTTCTCAATTCCGCAATCACCTGCCGATAAAATAGAACTATTCGAAGTTATTAAAGCCGAGAACGTCTTTCGAACTTTTCGTTCTTCCGCGTTTTTGCAATTCGAACGTTCCTTTTTTCTGGAAGAGTCGAACAAATCAATTACATGGAAACGGACCTTCAAAGATTCCACGAACACGAAGGTGACTAAAACATATCAGGATACGATTGACTACGTCAAAAAACGGTTGTATTTCCACGCTGGTCTTCGCGGAGGGTATACAGCCTTTAATCAGGAGTTTTACATCACACCTCGTGCTGGATTCAGCTACTTTCCGGCAATTTACTACTATGACCAAAACGATCAGTTGAAAAAACGCAGCGTGCGCATTCACGGATCCACAGGATTGTACTATCAACCTCCAATTTATCGAGAGTTGAGAAGTTTCGATGGCGAGGTACGCTCGAATGTCCTCAGTCAAAAATCATTTCACTTGATTTCAGGAGTAGATTACACCTTCGAAATGTGGAAGCGCGAAACACCATTCAAAGTTACCGGAGAATTGTTTTACAAATACCTGTGGGATGTAAATCCTTATCAGGTAGACAACGTGCGAACGCGTTATTATGCGACCAACGACGCCATAGGATATGCCTACGGAATGGACCTTCAAATGAATGGAGAATTCATCCCTGGCATGCTCTCCTTCTTTAAGGTGAGTTTACTGCGCTCGATGGAAGACTTATTAAATGATGACTTTTACACCTATTTCAATTCAGATGGGGAACAAATATTCCCAGGTTACACATTTAACGATGTAGCCGTGGACAGCACATTGAATTCTCCTGGATTCATTCCCAAACCAACCGACCAATGGGTAAACGTTGCGACGCTCTTTCAGGATCAAATGCCAGGCGCGGAGCAATTTACCGTACAACTAGGATTGAATTATGGCTCACGGCTTCCATATGGTCCTCCAGACCGTGTGCGCCATCGTGATACCCTCCGACAAAAAGCCTATTTTCGTGTGGATATTGGATTCGGTTACGATTTGTTTTATAAAAAGCCAGAAAAAGACCAACGAAAAAAATTTATGCGTCCTTTTACAGATGGCCGTTTAAGTTTTGAAGTGTTCAATTTATTAGGGATTAACAATGTTCTATCCCAACAATGGATTCAAGACACACAAGGTCGCTATTACGCAATACCAAATTACCTTACACAACGTCGATTCAATCTGAAGTTGATTTTGAGGTGGTAATGAACATAAACTAACGTAGAACGTTGACATGTCCCACAAATTCATGTCTTTCGGCATCATATTTATTTGAAACCCTTATTTTCCATATATAAGTTCCATCTTTAACAGCATTGTCATTGTATTTACCATCCCACCCTAAACCAATTATGTCAGTTTCAAAAATGAGTTCACCCCAACGATTAAAAATAAGAAATTCATACGTATAGGGATTATAGCCTGAGGCTAATACAGGTGTGAAATATTGATTGAACTCATCATCATCGGGTGTAAATGTATTTGGTACATATAGTATTAAATCTTCGTAAACATTTAAACTAGAATAAGAAGTATCAGTACAT
>JALQTG010000314.1 GCA_023264075.1 Crocinitomicaceae bacterium | reverse complement strand
CTTGAGCCATACGTTTTTATTTACGACATCCTTTTCAAGAAGCCGATCGTTTTACACTTGCAAAGATAAGGGATTTTGGATAAATGCAATTGTTCATCCATTTAATTGTTCAATGTTTTGTGTTTATAACATGATTTTGCTTGCGTTTTTGTGTACCGCTCATTATCGGTTGTAGGTTGTTATCAACTTCGTTGGTTGAAAGGTTGCAGGTTACAGGTACGCTGAACTCAGAACATCGAACCTTTCAGTCTGCGAAGTACAACGAAGAAGGCTCGAATCCTTAAAGTATATTCACCTCACGCTCCAATTCCACGCCAAATCGCGCATAAATATCTTCCAAAATCGCTGTGGATAAATCGTAAATCTGTTGCCCTTTTGCATCGCTGTAATTCACCAGAACTAATGCTTGTTTCGTATGTACACCATGGTCGCCGATGCGTTTTCCTTTCCATCCTGCTGTGTCGATGAGCCAACCTGCCGGAAGTTTTACATGATTGTCGTCAACCGGATAAGAAGGTACATTGGGATAATTAATTCTGATTTTTTCGAGAACCGATTTTTCTACTACCGGGTTCTTAAAAAAACTTCCTGCGTTGCCAATTTCTTTTGGATCGGGAAGTTTGGATTGACGAATGGCAATCACCGCATTGCTAATGTCGCGAATGGTTGGAGTGGTGATATTTTTGGAACTCAATTCTGCCTCGATATCGCCGTAAGTGGTTTTGAGTCTATGGTTGTGTTTGGTGAGTTTGTATGTGACGTTTAAAATTACATACTGTCCTTTTAATGCCCTTTTAAACACGCTTTCACGATACCCAAAAGCACACTCTTCATGCGAAAATGTTTTAATTTCTCCAGAAGGAATGTGGTATGCTTCCAATTCGTGAAATACATCTTTGATTTCTACGCCATAGGCTCCAATGTTCTGCATCGGACTCGCCCCAATACTTCCAGGGATGAGACTTAAATTTTCAATTCCTCCCCAATTATTTTCGATGCAATACAGTACAAATTGATGCCAATTTTCTCCCGCTCCCGCTTTGATGTACACATGTGTTTCATCTTCCTGAACGACCTCTTTGCCCAAGATCTCGTTTCGTAAAATTAACCCGTTGAAATCTTGTGTGAACAAAATATTGCTCCCGCCACCGAGGATAAACAGCTCTTTTTCGCGATTAGAATTCACCAATTTATGCAATTGCGCTACAGTGCTGAAAGAAGCAAATTCCTTAGCGAATACCTGAATTCCAAATGTGTTATAAGGCGTTAAATCAACATGCGAAGCAATCATGACGGCTTTTTGGGCAAATATAGTAAAAAAGTTAGGTGCGCTGCGCTGCGCGCGTTGCAGGTTGCAAGTTGCAGGTTTTGGGCTGTCGCGCTTTTGGGATTATTAACTTGCTACCTGCAACGGACGCAGTCCCTGTAACCTGGAACGGACGAAGTCCTTGTAATCTTCAACCTGTTAACCTTTTTTGTCTAAATTTGCGTTATGCTTAAGAAATATGACTTAGAATTGATCAATTCCATGAGCCGAAATACGCTGATGGAGGTCTTGGATATAAAATGTGTAGAGGTGGGTGATGACTACGTGATTGCCACCATGCCTGTGAATTCAAAAACTCATCAACCGATGGGATTATTGCACGGAGGGGCCAGCGCTGCGTTGATTGAGAGTATTGGCTCTATGGGGTCGTCGCTGGCGTTAGACTTGGAAAAGGAAGTGCCTGTAGGTGTAGAAATCAATGCCAATCACATCGGTGGAATGCGGGAAGGGATTGTTCGCGCAGTGGGGAAATTAGTTCACGCTGGAAAACGCACGCATGTTTGGCAAGTGGATTTAACGGACGATGCGACAGGAAAACTAGTTTGTACTGGCCGTCTTACTGTAATGGTTGTCCCAAGAACATGATTCTATGAACGAAGTACTCATTTATCAACTTCCTGGCACCAATAATCTGATTGGTGCTCGTGGTAATTGGGTAAATTGTTCGTTGAATGAGCTTCCTGAGGACTGTTTTTTTCTAACCCATTTCGACCAATCATCGGCATATTTTTTTGATGAGGTTGGTCCGATTGACCTAGATGATTGTGAAAGGTTACTCCATTTTAATGGCGGGTCATCATCAATGCTGTCGAAAGAAGAATATTTAAAGGTGTTTCCCGATTTTCAGGATGATTTCGAAGTAGAGGGTGTTCAAAAAGCCATTCTGTCGCGCATCAAGCAAGTGCCTCGTGGAGGAAAATCGGTTGCACGTGTGTTTGAAGATCTTCTTGGCGATTATGGTGACCGCGCTTTTGTATATCTGGCAAGTTCCAACCAATTCGGTACATGGGTGGGTGCTACACCAGAGGTATTACTCAGTGGGGAAGGCGATCGACTAACGTCCATGTCGCTTGCGGGT
>JALQTG010000233.1 GCA_023264075.1 Crocinitomicaceae bacterium | reverse complement strand
TTAGTATCTCTTCTCAATTGAGGTTTGCAAAGATATAGATTTTTTGGTTTCCACACTAAGAAAGACAAAAATAATTACAATTTTCTCTTAATTCTTCTACTAGAGCATTAACTTTGTCCTTTATAATTTTAGCACTGCATGTTGCGTCCGAAGAAAAAAAAAGAAACTATTTCCCTAACCAAAGACTCCGTAAAAAAAGCACGTCGCATATTTTCATACATGCGCCCCTATCGGGGTGTATTCATTATCGGTTGGTTTTTTCTGTTTTTCTCTTCATCTGTTGGACTATTCTTCCCTTATTTGTTAGGTCAACTTTTGGGTGGATCTGATACCTCTGGACCTCAACTAGGGATAAGTCCAAGTGCATCTGCATTCGATGGGATTGACCTGAACAACATCAATGTTGTGGCTCTACTATTGCTCTTGTTATTCTTAACACAGAGTATTTTCTCCTATTTTCGAATTATACTGTTTACGAGGGTAACGGAAAATACATTACGAGATATTCGTATGGATGCGATGGACCGTTTGCTTCATATGCCAATGGATTTCTTTAACAAAAACAAGGTGGGAGAATTAACTAGTCGTTTGTCTTCAGATATCACGTTAATTCAAGACACACTTAGAACCACCATCGCAGAATTCTTTCGTCAAATCATCATCATCCTTGGATCCATTGTTT
This sequence comes from Crocinitomicaceae bacterium, assembly GCA_023264075.1. GTDB lineage: Bacteria > Bacteroidota > Bacteroidia > Flavobacteriales_D > Crocinitomicaceae > JALQTG01. The sequence continues at coordinate 4,155 of JALQTG010000233.1, read as the reverse complement.
TTATTGCTATGATATCTTGGAAGCTGTCGTTAATCATGTTAGCTACTGTTCCAGTGATGGCGGTTGTGGCCGTTATATTTGGGCGATTCATTCGTCGTTTGGGCAAAGAAGCTCAAACTGCAGCAGCAGACTCCAATGCCATAATCGAAGAGAGCTTAATGGGGATAACCAACGTGAAAACGTATACCAATGAGGGATATTTACTGCATCGATACAAAAAGGCAGTGAACGATATCCAGAAACTCAACATTAAAAGCGGTAATTGGCGGGGACTCTTTGTTTCGTTTATCATCATGTGCTTGTTCGGCGCAATCATTTTTATAATTTGGCAGGGGCTCCATATGACCTTAGGTCCAAATCCAACATTAGATAAAGGGGACTTTTTCTCGTTCGTTATGTTCACTGTTTTTATGGGTGCAAGTATTGGGTCTATCCCTGATTTATATGCGGGAATTCAAAAGGCTATTGGCGCTACGGAACACCTTATGGACATTATTGGTGAGCCTACTGAACAAGATATTTTTCAAGGTAATCTAACACGCCCTATTGATGGAAAAATTGAGTTCAATGCAGTAGAATTTGCTTACCCGCAACGCAAAGATATTCGGGTATTAAACCAACTTTCTTTCGACGTAGCCACCGGAGAGAAAGTCGCTTTAGTTGGATCTTCAGGAGCTGGGAAATCGACAATTGTTTCCTTAATTTTACGCTTTTACGATGTTAATTCGGGAACTGTTTCCATTGACGGAACACCAATTCATGAAATGGACATAGAGCACCTACGTTCTTCCATTGCTTTGGTGCCTCAAGAAGTGATTTTATTTGGAGGAACTATTAAAGAGAATATTCTGTTTGGAAAGCAAACCGCCACTGATGAGGAAGTAATTGAAGCAGCAAAAAAAGCCAATGCCTACGACTTCATCATGTCATTCCCTGAAGGAATGGAAACACAAGTGGGAGATCGAGGGATTCAACTCTCTGGTGGACAAAAACAACGCATCGCTATCGCTCGGGCAATTTTAAAAGACCCAAAAATTCTGATTCTGGATGAAGCGACATCTGCATTAGATGCTGAATCTGAGAAATTAGTTCAGGATGCACTTAACGAATTGCTCAATAATAGAAGTGCTATCATCATCGCTCACCGCTTAGCAACTATTCGCAAAGCAGATAAGATTCTTGTCCTCGATAAAGGTTCAATTGTGGAATCGGGAAGTCATGACGAATTAGTAAAAGTCAAAGACGGAATCTATGCGAACCTGAGTGAGCTTCAGTTTCAGGAAGGTTAGATAATATCAGTTACACCCTCTAGATGTAACATTATAAAAGTTTCCCAGCAATAAACCCCGTTGTCCAAGCAGCTTGAAAATTATACCCTCCAGTTATGGCATCGATGTCCATAAGCTCTCCTGCGAAGTAGAGATTAGGCACAACCTTACTTTCCATCGTTTGCATATTGATGGATTCCAAACTTACACCACCACATGTAACAAACTCTTCCTTGAAGGTAGTTTTTCCCTTAACTTCGTATTCATCATTGGTTAATAATTGCAACAGTTTATTCAAACCCTTTTTACCGATTTCTGACCATTTTCTGTCTTGAGGAATCTCTGCTTTTTCCAATAGGAAATGCCATAAACGTGTAGGTAAAAAATACGGCCGAATAGTTTGAACTTGTTTTGTACTATGTTCATTTGATAATGAAATCAATTGTTCTAGCACTTTTTCGTGATTGATTTCATTCACCCAATTGACTTGTACAACAAACCCGTAATTCTTCTCCGCTAATAAACGTGCACCGAAAGAAGAAAGCACCAATACGGCAGGACCACTCATCCCCCAATGGGTGATCAATAGCGGACCAGAAGCAGTCAGTTTCTCCCCTTTAATTTTCGTGATGGCATTTTCAACCACTACACCCATTAAATTGCGTATAGGTTCTTGTGGCATGTTAAACGTAAACAAAGAAGGGACAGGAGTTTCAATTTTGTGTCCCAGGCGCGCCAACCAGTCCAACCCCGTCAATTTAGGCGAACCGCCTGTGGCTAGAATTACTTTATCATATTGAATAACATCCTTGTTTGATAGCGTAAGCGCCAATCTCTCTCCCGACTGAGATAAGGCAGTTACCCCGCAAGACGTTTTGATTAGTATACCCAGCCGTTCTGCTTCACTTAGAAAACAGTTAATTATAGTTTGTGAATCCTGGGATTTTGGGAAGATACATTGATCCGCTTGAGTGACTAACTCAACCCCCCGAGATTCGAACCATTCTATCGTGTGATGCGTGTAAAATTGAGGAAATACTTTTTTAAGCTGCTTTCCACCACGAGGATATGCCTTGGCCAATCCCGAAATAGAAGCTTGCGCATTTGTGACATTACATCTACCGCCGCCTGAGATACGAACTTTAGACAATACCTTAGCGGACTTTTCTAAAATATGTACCGTTGCAGCCGGGTAATTCAATTTAACATGAATTGCCCCAAAAAAACCAGCTGCTCCTCCCCCAACAATTGCGACCTTCATAGATTGGCTCCTAAAAAGAAAAACCCCGGCAATTGCCGGGGTCATGTCCTAAAAAATATATCAATTATTGAGCAGACGTACTTACGTATTCTTTGTGTAAGTCATTTAAATCTGCACATTTTTCATTCAATGCAGTTCCAAAACCTTCTTCCGTAATGTCCACACCGTGCTCGATGGTTACATCCAACGCACAAAACGAATAATCCACATCTCTTCCAAGATCAAATTCACCCTTTTCTTCAGCGTCTTTTTCCGCCATACATTTACACATTGCATCTGCTGCTCCTGAGTAATCAACTGCACCCCCACAAGAAGTAAGTGCTAACGCAGCTGCTCCAAAAATTCCTAAAACTGTCTTTTTCATCGTAGTTTTTTTTCAAATCTAGTAAAACTTTTCTGTGAATCCGAACATCTTTTGAAGAAAAAGTCCATTTTCTTAGATTCAATCGTACTTAATTTAGTAAGCCAAGGCTCAATGATCGCTATTCACAACAAAGAGATTTGCAACTCTTTGTACATGAGCGTTATCCACAAAAAGACAAACTTTTACACAAGTATTAAAATTCGTTAAAATAATTTCTGTATGTTTGACAAAACTAAAAACTATTAATTATGTCTGAAAATGCAAATTTAGATGGAGCTGGAGCTCCACAAGGAAATGGAATGGCGACTGCCTCATTAATTTTAGGTATCTGTTCTATTGTTTTATTTTGGCTTTCTTTTATTGGAATTGTTTGCGGTGTTCTTGCAATAATCTTTGCGGTTGTTGCTAAAAACAAAATTAAAGCAAATCCGAACACAGCTGGAGCAGGCTCCGCAAAGGCTGGATTAATTACTGGAATTATAGGAATAGCTATTTGGTTAGTTATGGTTATCGTTGTGGCGGTCTTTTTGACCAGCGCAGTTGGTGTTTTTGAAGAGGCTATTCAAAATAGCAATGATTTACAAGATGCGCTGAATGAATTAGAAAATTATAATTAGTATTATCCCTAACAATAAAAGAAAGGTGAAGCTTACTTCACCTTTCTTTTTGACAATAATTAAAATAAATGAGTATAAATGAAAACGTATTAGACAATAGCACGAATACGAATGGTATTTCATCGCAAGCAATACAGCATTTAGAGAAAGCGTCAGGATGGGTAAAAGCTGTAGCCATAATCGGTTTTGTCGGTGGTGGTTTTATGGCATTAGGGGCCATAGGAATGTTTATTGCGATTCCTCTTATGGGATTCCTTTACCTCGTGATTGCCGGTGCTTATATTTACTTGAGTATTTTATTACTGAATCAAGCCAATTCGATACAAGGAGCGAATCCAAATATGGAGAAATTTGCATTAAGCTATTACACTTTCTGGAAAACCGCAGTCATCATTATGATTGTCATGTTCGGATTATCCCTTATCGCTGGAATTGCAATAGGAGCTGCAGGATTCAGTAGAGCCTTTTAAATTTAAGGTCTGGGCAATCGGGCAAAGAGGTCTTTTAATGGACCTCTTTTTTTGTACTCCAAAAGAACAAACATGAGCAATCCGATATACTCAATTACTACTAATATAGCTACCCATTTACTTTCCCCCGACGCATAAAAACCATAACTTACCACCACAATAAAGGAACAGTACA
>JALQTG010000177.1 GCA_023264075.1 Crocinitomicaceae bacterium | reverse complement strand
AAGGGCAGTGGAATTAAGGTCAATAGCGTCAACTTAGGACTTACGGAAATCATGATGCTAATGACCAAAATGATGGTGAATCCAGTGTTCAGCGCGTACATAATGGCGGGGCCCACATACATACGAACCTTGCTCACATCCTCGGAAATTCTATTCATCAGATCCCCGGTGCTGTTGTTCTTGTAGAATCTTTGAGTCAACCTCTGGTAATGCTCAAAGACTGTATTTTTCAGATCAAACTCAATATGGCGCGACATCACCACGATGGTTTGGCGCATGAAGTACATAAAAATCCCTTGTAAAACGGCGGCACCGATGATGTATAGCCCGTATCGGACTAATTCTCCGCTCACATTGCCATCTTGAGCGACTCCGTTGCGATAATTCTCAAGAATCACGGCAATAGCATCGAAGCTGTTCCGAATGAATAATGCAGGGAAAAGCTTGAAAATGACTGAGATAATCACAAAAAACGCACCCGCGATCAATAACCATTTGTGTTTGCCGAAATAGGGATTGAGTTTTTTTAATGCCTGCATGGTGCGAGTTGCCTACGTGAGGATGTATATTTGCCGCAGTAAAAACAGTCCTTTACATGCGGAGCCACAAAAATAACACCTCTTTGATGAAGTCGTTCATTCTGAACCCGCATACCTGCATTTATATATTCTAATGATTACTAGACGCCACATTCGTATCAAGGTGTTGCACCACCTTTTTGCCCAAAGTACAGACGATAGCATGGACGCTGCCTTATTGTTGAAGAATCTTAACAAGAGTCTCAATGAGGTTCATCGCCTGTTCGCATGGGATATCAGTGCATTTTTAAGATTGAACGAAGAAGCAGAGCGTCAGTATGAGAGAGTTTCGGAGCGTCAACAGCCGGATCATGTTCTAATGGAGCGCATTGCGAAGTTCACCCAACTCAAGTTTTGGAGGTTGTGTAAGGATAGCGCTGCCTTGAATACGTTGGTGGATGGTTCACAAGCTAGTTGGTCAGAATACGATCAACATTTCCGAAAGCAATGGGACGCACTATTTGCGAGTGAGACTTATGAAAACTTCGTTCAAAGCTCTCTGGATTTTACCCAACAAAAGCGCTTCATACGTGAAGTATATCAAGTCTACATCGCAGAAAATGAATTTCTGCACGATATCTATGAAGATGAACAAGCGGCGTGGAGTGATGACTTAGATGCCGCTCAAATGATGTCTGGTAAAGTCATTGCCAGTTGGAAGGAGGGTATTGATCAGCTCATCATCCCGGGGCTCTACAAGGATGATTCAGATGCGGCTTTTGGGGCACTGTTGGCACGTAAATTCTTTGAATTTAACGTAGATAGCCAATCTCGAATCGAAAGCAAGAGTAAGAATTGGGAAAGTGATCGTATCGCAAAAATGGATATCATGTTGATGAAGTTGTGTATTGCCGAGTGGCGAGGGTTTGAGGAGATACCAGTGAAAGTATCGCTAAACGAATACCTCGATTTAAGCAAGGAATACAGTACCCCTAAAAGTTCTTCCTTTATCAATGGGATACTTGACAAAATCGTTACTAATTTGCAGGAAGATGGCCTGATCAATAAGGTAGGCCGCGGAATGATTCAATAATTGCAACTATAACATGAAACGAACACTTTTTATTGCTTCTTTAGCAGCAATTACACTAGCATCATGTAGCAGCGCTACAGATCGTATTAAACCAATAGGTGAAGCAAGTACTAATTCAATGTTGGATGCCTTACCGGTAATCAATTTTGAAGAAGAATTCCACGATTTCGGTGAAGTTCAAGAGGGAGATGTTGTTGAACATACTTTCGTTTTTACTAATGAAGGAGACGGTCCGCTTATCATCTCTAATGCACAGGGTTCTTGTGGTTGTACGGTGCCTGATTGGCCACGTCAACCCATCGCGCCTGGACAAAAAGGTCAGATCAAAGTCAGCTTTAATTCTACAGGTAGAGCTGGTCGTCAAGATAAGCGTGTTACGTTGACTACGAATGCTGTCCCTCAAACCAAAACATTGAACATCACCTCTAACGTAATTGCAAGCGAAGAATAATGAATACGATATTTTTACAGTCGGAAGGAATAATGGGGTTGGCGCCGTTTATACTCATTTTAGTGGTAATGTATTTGTTTTTTTTTCGTCCACAGATGAAAAAACAAAAGGAAGAAAAACT
>JALQTG010000099.1 GCA_023264075.1 Crocinitomicaceae bacterium | reverse complement strand
GAGTTTTTGACGCACCTGCAGCAGACATTGAGCCAAAACGCGTTCTGCGACCACGGAAGAAGAAGAATTAACATGCCGTTACATTCTCAGTCTCAACTTCTTGACACTTCCGATTTACCAGGTTAATCTTTGCTTTTTCTGAGACTAGTATTACTAACCTTTGTACTAATTATTACACATAAATCGCAACATCAACCAAATCAGACTGTTTCAATAAATTAATTCTTCGTACTTCTTGCTTTATCGGCAACAGATAAGCCCCTTCCTTTTTGTCATACCATATTGATGTATTCCAAGAATGGTCATTTATCCTTGCAGTTGCCTTCATTCTTCCCCATCCTTCTTCTTGCCATCTTAAATTAGCTCTAATCTCTTCGGAGATGCCGGCTGGTAACGAAACAAAAAACCATCCAGAAGAACTGTTATGTTGCCAAATTCTAGCTGAAAACGTATAAGTTATTTTATCAAGCATACTTCATTAAATCGAATGAACTTTAACTCATTACTCAATTATTCTACTTACCCAGTACTGCCTCGTAAACGACTCGTTGTATTTCGGTTCGGATACCCATTTTAACTAACTTCCAGTTTTCAGCTGATGGATAGACCCGATTGGAAAGAAAAACATAATTAATCCCATACTCAGGATCGGCCCATACTTGAGTACCTGTAAACCCTGAGTGACCAAAACTCTTTAAGGAAACAAGGTTGCACGTGGGACCACCATCCAATGACGTGACTGGTCTATCAAAACCCGCCCCACGCCTATTTGTAGGGCAATTCTGGCATGAAGTATACCGCTTTACTACCGATTCTGTCAAGTAACGTTCACCTCCATAAACACCATTATTCAACAACATTTGCATAAGTGCCGCCAAATCATGTGCAGTAGAAAATACACCCGCATGACCACCAACTCCATTCGTCATTGCTGCTCCCATGTCATGTACATACCCATGGACCAATTGATACCTGAAATAATTGTCTTGTTCCGTTGGGGCAATCCGCTCTTTCCCATAATGTTGGAGTGGATTGTAGCGCATCGACTCGAGTCCCATCGGAGCATAAAAATCGGAGACGACATAATCATCTAAAGTCTTTTTCGTCTTATTCTCCACAATACGTTTCACGAAATAATACCCTAAATCAGAGTATTTGTACTTTTTAGCCCGTAATGGAGTCGATAAAATCGTAGCATACATTGAATCAGGGTAAGAATTCAAAAGGTACAAGCTATCCGCTACCTGAAGTTTCACTGAATCATTCGCAATTTTTGTGTACAATAAAGAATCCGGGCGTTTATTCACCAACGTTTTCGCGTAAAACGGAATCCAAGGAGCGAAACCAGCCTGGTGTGCCATCATGTCCTTCAACACAACACCAGAATATGGAGTATTCCCGGTCAATCCTGGCAAATAACTCCCTAACGTACTGTCCAATGAGAATAATTTCTGATCTTCCAAACGCATCAACGAAATTGTTGAAGCCGCAATTTTTGTTACAGAGGCAATATCGTATACGGTTTTCCGATCGACGACTTGAGTGGAGTCATACGTTAGATAACCAAAGGCTTTATGATAAAAAACCTTACCATCTTTGGCTAATACGATCTGACAACCTGGATATGCTCCTGCAGCGATGCCATTTAGAGCAATAGAATCAATTTCAGAAAGCTTTTCCCTACTCAATCCAAGTTCCTCAGGTTCAGTATATTTCAACCTAGAGGCTGGCGGAGTAGATAGTCCAAAATCGATTGGAAACAAGTAGCTCAATGTCACAGGGAGCTTTCCAACACTTGAAAAACCTCCAAAAATAAGCTGAGCAGAACGTTCTTGTGCTCTCATATGATTTTCAAAACCGAGTATAACAGCATCCGCATTAGCAATCGGTTCAGCGTCTTTCACAACATAAGGGTTTCCGAAGAGACTCAGAATCACTTTCGATTTCTTCGGAAGTCGTTCAATAAAACTCTCCCAACCTTCTGGATACCCATAACCTTTTCTGGGTAACATAGAACGAGCGTGCAAATTGACCAAGATTACATCGTAGTGGGTAAGGCTATCTCCAAACCGGCGCTCAGCCTCCTCTCCTGAATACGCGTGAAAAGAATCTAACTGAGCATACATTTGAGCACGCTCCAAAAAAACGCCACTTCTTGGTCCAACGGTTACGACCGCAATTCTTCTATCTACTCGACCAATAGGAATAGCCTGATCATTCTTCACTACCGTTAGTGCTTTCTCATAAGTTTGATTCAAAGCAAACTCCAACCGGTGAAGATCTGGCTCAACTGCTTCCTTCGGCTGAATTATAGCATAATACTTTGCTCTCAAAATACGTAAACAACGATCATTGACTTCAGCTTCCGTTAACTCCCCATTATCCACAGCCTCCTCAATTCGGGTGATAGATGCCGCTACATCTTCAGGATACAATAAGATGTCATTCCCCGCAAGGTACGCTTTGACAACAACTTCAACTTTTCCGTACCTGTCTGCTACGGCTTTCATATTAAGCGCATCACTAATGACTAACCCGCTGAACTTCAGTTTTCCACGCAAGTAATCTTGAATCACAACTTTGGACAAACTAGAGGGGGTACCGGTGCTATCCAAAGATGGGACCTTCAAGTGCGCCATCATCACTGAAGATGCCCCAGCTAATCTACCCATTTTAAACGGCGTCCAATCGATAAGATCAAGATTGCGTAGAGACGTATTTACGGTCGGCAAATCATAATGAGAATCCATATCGGTATCGCCATGACCTGGAAAATGCTTCATACAACTCAGAATGTGTTGCCCCTCTAATCCTTTAATCACCGACATTCCTTGAAGCCCTACTCGCTGCGGGTTTTCTCCAAAAGAACGGAAACCAATAACGGGATTATCTGGATTCGTATTAACATCTAATACAGGCGCAAAATTCATATGGATTCCAAGCTCCCTTAGCTCATACCCCATGGCCGAAGCTATAAGTTCTGTTTGCTCGGGCATATTAGCCGCTCCTATCGTTAACCCATAAGGAAACCGTTCCTCACCGTACAAGCGCATTGCCATCCCCCACTCGGCATCCATTCCTAGAAGTAACGGAATCCTGCTTTTTGTCTGAAATCGGGAAATACTTTCTCGCGTGTTCGCGCGGTCTCCTTGAAAATAAATTAAACCACCTATTTCGTGAAACTGAATCAATGAGTCTATCTCTTGCTGGTGTGCCTCATTTTTATTCGGCCAAGTCGCCACCATAAAAGATTGTGCAATCTTCTGACGCAGTGTCATCGTTTCCATCTGCTTCTTTGCCCACTCCGGTGATTGCCTCAAGAAGAACGGAAGTTCGCGATCGATAGTTTGCTCAACCTCATAATGTTCTGTCGTTACTTCAGGACTAAATCCCAAAAACAACACTGCTATAATCAGCACCTTGATCAACCGTAACGTTCTCGTTTTCTTCATTGCCGTAAAATTACTGACTAACTGTCATTTGATTTGGGCTTGGTACAGTAGTTGTCCACAGCCTTCCGTGAATTGATAAATGATGTGAAGATTTTACAAGTTCTTGCGAGATTTGGGACAACCATTTTATATTTTCCGTTATCTTTATCTATTCCAATAAAGTAATGTTATTGTCATTTTTTAGTTACAAAAAATAGACCGAGAAACAACAGTGTAT
>JALQTG010000062.1 GCA_023264075.1 Crocinitomicaceae bacterium | reverse complement strand
GCTGATAGCCTACCGCAGAAGGCATACGACCCAATAAAGCAGACACCTCAGAACCAGCTTGTGTAAAACGGAAGATATTATCTACGAAGAAAAGAATATCCTTTCCAGCACCATCTCCTTCACCATCACGGAAGTATTCCGCCAAAGTAAGTCCAGACAATGCAACACGTGCACGCGCACCTGGAGGCTCATTCATCTGTCCGAATACGAAAGCTGCTTTCGATTCTTTTAATTCATTATGATCAACTTTCGAAAGATCCCATCCTCCTTCTTCCATGGAGTGCATAAAATCTTCACCGTATTTGATAATTCCAGATTCCAACATCTCGCGGAGAAGGTCATTCCCCTCACGCGTACGCTCACCAACTCCCGCAAATACAGATAGTCCTGAGTATGCTTTAGCGATGTTATTAATCAATTCCTGGATGAGTACAGTTTTACCTACACCGGCACCACCAAATAAACCAATTTTACCACCTTTTGCATATGGCTCAATCAAATCAATCACTTTGATACCTGTAAAAAGCACCTCTGTAGCTGTAGACAAATCCTCGAACTTAGGAGCTTCGCGGTGAATAGACATTCCTTTACTTCGATCAGAAGCTCCGATTCCGTCAATTGTATCACCTACTACGTTGAATAAACGACCTTTAACTCCGTCACCGATTGGCATTTGAATCGCTTTACCGGTTGAAACAACCTCCATCCCACGGCTGAAACCATCCGATGAATCCATTGCAATTGTACGTACTGCATTTTCTCCTATGTGCGACTGAACCTCAAGTACAACCTTAGTTCCGTCTTCTTTTGGTACCTCTAGTGCGTCGAAAATATTTGGAAGCTCTACTCCTTTTTCGAAGCTTACATCTACTACAGGACCAATAACCTGTGCAACCTTACCTTTAATATTTGACATTATCCTGTCTTTTTAGAATTGAAATTTCGGGCGCAAAGATAGCGCTTTTGTTTGTTCTTGTTAGATACTTTTTTTAATAATTTTTCAACAACCCGATAAAAACCACATAACGACCTTTAATACAGATATTTATATCTAAAAAGTTTTTTTATCTTAGGTTTATTTCATCCCTCCAGGTTTGCAGCATGCAGGTAAATTACTTTGCGCAGTTGTATTCGCTTTTACCTCATCTGCATCATAGCCCAATTCTGAAATAATAACACGGATTTTGTCCAACGTGATTACATCATTTTTGAACTTTACAGTTACCACTTTGGAAGGTACGTCAAGTTCAGCAAATACAATACCTTTCTCAAAATTGAGGCCTCCCTCGATTTTTTCTTTACACATACCACATTCGGCATTGGTCATAATTTTGGCCGTGACTTTACCTTCGCTTCCTCCTTCTGAAACTGCACAACTCACCAATACCAATACCATCATCATTAAACTCATTATATTTTTCATCTTTTCTTATTTTTAGTTTATTAATTAATTGACACTCTTATTCCACCATAAATGTTTATTCCAACAATAGGTGCCCATACTCTTGTAGCATCAAATCGTTCACTGAACGGATTTTCTGCGTCAACAATCGGAGCATCCAATCGAAAATCTAATAAATTCTCACCCCCCAAATAAAGTTCAAATCGCTTAAAAATATGAGTGATTTGAGCACTTAACATTGGAAATGTTGTGGACCGATTGTCCTCTGAAAGAACTCCTGAATCAACCTCTACAAGCGCAAGTCGCTGCGCCCCAAATACAGAAGCCGTTAAGTCATATTCCCAACGGGTATTCCTTGTTGTGTATCCAATATTAGCAAACCCTCTGTGACGAGGCACCATCATTTTCTCCATTAAGATTCCACCCATTGTAGCCCGGACATCTAAATATTTATATGCCGATTTAATCTCTAAATTCTTTATTGGCGAGAACCTAAATTCTACCTGAACAACATTAGAAATAGATTGACCGTTCAAATTATTAAATACAATCTGCGTTGGATCTTGGTCGCGATCAGCAATCAATTGATTTTCAAAAAGTGTATGAAAATAATCGACTGTAAATAACGCTTTTTCACCAAACAATTCGAATTGATACAACATGCTTCCACCAAAATTCCAAGACACCTCTGGATTAATATCTTCGGCCACGACCCAAGGTCGATTCGTTGCCATTAACCCAATGTTATCTGTAGCATAATTGGAAACCCTGAATCCCCTACCTGCAGTAGCACGAACATCGATATTCTCGGTTAACACATACTTGTAATTGAAGCGTGGAGTAAATTGCCAACCAAACATATTGTGATAATCCTCTCGCACCCCAGCAATCAGTGTAGACCTTAAGCCTGCATAAGTATATTCTGCAAATGCACCTGGAACAATTTCAGTTCGAATTAAGTCGTGCTCACTATACCCGGAGGGAATATCACTTTTCAGCTGTTGAACGAGGTCATCATAAACAAAACTTACTCCTCCCTTTATTTTATGCAAGGTGGTCCCAAGTATGCCATCATAAACAGCGTTCACATAGCCTCTCGACTGTTGCGCAGTCAACTCACGTCTTCCGTATTGCGCAATCATATCATAATATTTGGCATAGTAAATTACACCAATAGAAGTGGCCGGTTTTTTGAAAATAAATCCAGTTTTCCCAGAAATTTCTAAATTTCTATTCTCATTATACACCCCGTATAGTGCACTAGAATCACGTCGGCTATACCCTAATTGACCACCGTATTTATTCGATAAATTGCCCTTCAC
>JALQTG010000318.1 GCA_023264075.1 Crocinitomicaceae bacterium | reverse complement strand
ATAGTCGGACTCAATGAAATGGAACACAACGGGTTTAGTTCTGCTTTGATTAGGGGTATTGTGAAATCATTTGACGCACTGGATAAATAGGCACCAAAAAGAGAGCCCATCAATTGTAAGATGGAGGATATAATCTCGTCTAACGTCTCAGAATCTAGTGTCTAATATCCTATTATCTTACCGTCTTTTGCTATATTTACTTATGTTTCATTCTGAAAAACTCACATTTGGCGAGGTAGATGTCTACCTATTGTACTATGAAAACTTTCAAGAGGACGAACACTTGCATAATCTATTGCCAGATGAGCACGGGCGTTTGACACAGTACCATCATCCCAACAGGCGTCGTGAGTTTATTGCTACGCGTGTTTTACGCTCTATGGTTTTTGGAAATGAACCCATTTTGTATTCGGAGATTGGAGCTCCCTATATAGAGGGAGACGGTTATATCTCAATTTCACATGCCACACAAGTCGTAGGTCTTGCTTTTTCTAGATTTTTTCCTGTGGGACTCGATTTAGAACCAATTCGAGATAAAGTGCTGCGTATCTCACACAAGTTTTTAAGTGCGTCGGAAAAGGATAAGCTAGATGTTCATGATGTCACTGAAATGATTAAAACATGGTCGGGGAAGGAGGCGCTATACAAACTTGCGGGACGAAAGGGAATTCACTTTGCAGAAGAACTTGCCTTGACGAAGATTTCGGAGGAAGAATGGGCGGGAGAGATTAATTGCGGAAATGTGCGAAAAAAGGTAAATTTGTCCATCACGAAGCGGCATGACTTTGTTGTTTCTGTTAACCCAAAAGCTGCAGTGGATGTATAACGGTAGGACAAGTATTTTTGACAAAATGGTCGCGCGAAAGGGCCAAATTGCAGTGCTTATTGATCCTGACAAATCGCAAGATGAATATTATCTCACAGAATTGATTGAAAAAGCCGAGTTTTCTGGGATTGATTTTTTCTTTGTGGGTGGGAGCACTGTAAGCACATATGACTTCCAAGCAACAGTCCATTTTATTAAAAGGAGGTCTAACATACCAGTCGTCATTTTTCCAGGAGCTGGGCATCAAGTTTCGAACGAAGCGGATGCCATTCTCTATTTAAGTTTGCTTTCAGGAAGAAACGCGGAATATCTAATTGGACAGCATGTGTCGAGTGCGTTAGAGGTATATCAATTGCAAATAGAAGTCATTCCAACTGCATATATTTTAGTGGATGGAGGGAATAAGTCGTCGGTCGCGTATGTGAGTCAAACGACCCCCATTCCACGAAATCAAAAAGGGATTGCTGTAAAAACGGCACTAGCTGGAGTGATGCAAGGAAAGAAAGTGGTTTTTTTCGATGCAGGTTCCGGCGCGAACGAAACGGTTCCAACTGAAATGGTCAGCGGCCTTCGAGAATATGCGGATGAAGTGATTATTGTTGGTGGCGGTATCTCAGATATACAAACCATTGATCATTACCGAAATGAGGCAGTCAATGTTATTGTCATTGGCAATAAATTGGAAAGTGATATTGATTTTCCTTGGCCTTCGTTGTTTATTTCAAGTACCATAGTAGGGATCTGGTATTGGTGTACGGATCAATACATTGTT